>NZ_JALXVO010000022.1:0-69945 GCF_025151705.1 Paenibacillus sp. p3-SID1389
TATTGGGCCCAAAACGGGGGCGTTGAGAATCTAACGCTTATGAGGGGGCTTTCGCCGGAATTTCGGGTTTTCGCCGAATATAACTGTACTTTTGACACTTTTGCAGTTATTGTCTAAGCGCGCAAACAGCCCCCGATCCATTGGACCAGGGGCTGTATTCATTACCCTTTCACCGCGCCGGCGACAACGCCTTTGACGATGTATTTTTGCAGGAAGATAAAGACGATGATCGAAGGCAGTACCGCCATCACCATAGCGGTCATCGCATATTGCCAGTCGGAGGTGTATTGTCCGACGAAGGTGTATGCGGCCAGCGTCAGCGTTTTGGTTGCCGGCGAGCCGTTAACCATCAGCAATGGGAGCAGGAAGTCGTTCCAGATCCACATTACGTCGATGATGATGATCGTAGTGGTGACCGATTTCAGCAGCGGGAAGATGACGCTGAAGAATAACCGGAAGCCGGAGGCGCCGTCGATCGTAGCGCTTTCGTCGATTTCCTTCGGAATCCCCTTCACGAAGCCGTGGTAGATGAACAGGGCCAGCGGAGCGCCGAAGCCCCAGTACAGAATACCAAGTCCCCACGTGCTGTCGGAGAGATGGAGGTTCTTCGCCATCTGCAGCACCGTCAGCATGATCGATTGGAACGGAATCAGCATCGGCATGATGCAGATAAAGTAGATGATCGAGCTGGCTTTGGATTTCGTGCGGGCCAGCTTGTACGCGGCGATGGACGAGATCAACACGATCCCGGCCAAGCCGAGGATGGTCACCACCGCATTATTCAGGAACAGCCGCGGGTAGTTGATAAACTCCCATACATAGCTGTAGTTTTCGAAAGCCAGCTTCTTCGGCAAGGCGATGACGTCGGTCATGACCTCGGAGAAGCTCTTCAGCGAGTTGATGATCGTCAGGAACAACGGATACAGGAACAGGATTGAGAGCAGCACCATCACGATTTCCAGGATGATGCGGCCAGCCGTATTCTTTTTCATTACGCCTCAACCTCCCTGCGTTTGAAGATCGTCAGCTGAATCGCTGTAATCATCAGCACGGCGACGAACAGGATCAGCGCTTTCGCTGTACCATAGCCGTACAGGTTGTTCTGGAACGTATCGCGGTAAATGTCGTACGCCACACTGTACGTCGTGCCGCCAGGGCCGCCGCCGGTCAAGGACAGGATGACGTCAAATACCTTAATCGAGTTGGTCAACGCCATAAAGACGGAGATCGTAATCGATGGTGCAAGCAGCGGCAGCGTCACGTTAAAGAATCTGCGGAATGGGCCCGCGCCGTCCACGGTTGCTGCTTCCTTCAAGTCATCTGGAACCGATTGCAAACCTGCAATGTAAATGACCATGTAAAAACCAATCGATTGCCAGATGGAGACAAACAATATCGAAATGAAGGCGAGTCCGGGTTCCCCCAGCCAGCTTAGCGAGAATATGCCCCATCCGGTGCTTTCGCCAAGGGACTCAAAGCCTTGCATAAAAATGAACTTCCAGATAAAGCCGACAATCACCAAGCTGAGAATGTACGGAATAAAGAAGGCGGCTCTCAGCCAGTTGGTCGTCTTCAGCTTCATATCCAGCACCAGCGCCAGCAAAATCGCCAGTACATTGATGATTACGATATACAGAATCGCGTATTTAATCGTAAACCAGGCGGCCTGCGAGAAGTTCGCGTCGCCCATGAAAATTTGCTTGAAATTGTCCAGTCCGATAAATTTCGGATGCTTGGATATCCCGTTCCACTTGGTCAGGGAATAACGGATCGTCATGACAAACGGATAATAGAAGACCGCGATGATGGCAATTAGAATCGGCAGGGTAAATGCGCCAAACTCTAATTTCTCGTCCCGTTTTCTCCCTAGTTTGAACATAATGGCACCTCTTTTTCGTGACGTATTGGTTTAAACAGCGGTGTTACCGTCTCCCCTATACACTTGGGCTTTTTCGACTATAATGATTATAAAACAGCGGTTTTGCCGTCAAAATGGATTTAAGAAAACAGTTAAGGGTAAAAAGGTGAACTCGCTTTTTTGCCCGAGGTACTAGAAATGAGGAGCTATGTTCAACCGCATCCGAAGCATGCTGACAACGCTTACTGACCGGATTTCGCGCAGGCTGGTCAATAAGCTTGTTTTGTTGTTTACGACGATTATTATTCTAGTGGTTGGTCTTCTGACGATTATCTCCTATGAGATGCTAGAACAAGAATCCGTGGAGCACAGCATGATCAGCACCACCAACAATCTGAAGCTGATTAATCAGAAGCTGGAAGATTACCTCGCCGGCGTGGAACAGATGTCTCTTCCGCAGATTCACTACGAGGACATCCTGCAGGCGATTATGAACGAAGAATCGGATTATGCGTCGAAAATGTACCTGGAGGACTATCTGCGTGAACTGTTTTACTCGCGGAACGACCTGGAGAGCATTTATCTCTATTTGATCGACCAACACAAATACTACTCCATTACGCGCGAAGCTTATAACGTTTCGGTTCGGGTGAGCTATCAGGAAGACATTCCGAATCAGCCGTGGTACAAGCAGGCGATGGAGAGCCGTCATAACGAGGCCTATCAATCGTTTATCGTGCCGGGGGCGAAGTCGGGTTACAACATGACCGTGGAACCTGACTTTATGGGGTACCACCGTGTGCTGCGCGCCTTGGTGACTCGCGAGCCGAAAGCGATCGTCTCCTTCTATTTGAAGCCAACGGTCAAAGACCAGATTCTGAAGGATGTTCCGTTCGAGAAAGGCGAGCATCTGCTTTATCTGGATCCGAACAATGTTCCTTTTCATGTGGATGATCCTGCTTTTTTGGAGCAGATTGAGGATGCGCCATGGCTCGCCCGGCTTGACAAGAACGGTTCTAAGAAGCCGGTCACCTGGACCGATGAGGCTGGCGATAAATATTTGATTATTTACAACATTGAAGCGAACGGAGGTTGGAAGCTGGTCAAACCGATTCCGTACAGCAACCTTTACGCGGCTGCCAGAGCCACGCGGAATATCGGATATTTGATCGGCTTGATTTTTTTGTTGATTTCGCTCATTCTGGTGACTTTGTTTTCCAATAAAATTACGAGTCCGCTCAAGGATTTGTCTCTTCAGATGCGCCGCTTTAGCGAAGGGACCTTTGACGCGGAAATCCCGGTGAAAGGTCGGGACGAGATCGCTTATTTATCCCGGCATTTCAACCGGATGGTGCGGCGGACCAACGATTTGATCAATGAGCGCTACAAGATGAAGCTGGTTGAGAAGAACGCGATCCTCAAGGCACTGGAGGCCGAGATTAACCCGCATTTTCTGTATAATGCGCTGCAGGCAATTTCGACCAAAGCGCTCAAGAGCGGGGATGACGAAGTGGCCGATATGGTGGATGCCTTGGCGCTGACGCTAAGATATTGCATAAGTGGAAAAGACATCGTGAACGCTAGGGAGGAGCTGAAGCATATCGAACGTTATCTCGCGTTACAGAAGGCCCGGTTTGGCAGTCGTCTGCAGGTAACGGTCGAGTGGGAGGAAGCGCTCAAGGAGCTGCAAATTCCCAAGCTGTCCATTCAATCCCTGGTTGAAAACTCCATTAAGCATGGGCTAGAGAAAATGTCGAGCGGCATCTCCATTCGTATTCGTGCCGAGCTGGGGGACACGCATGCGGTAATCTCCGTCAGCGACAACGGTCCAGGTATTTCTCCGGAACAGATGGAGCAAATCCAGGCGTCCTTCCTCCAAGATTGGGAGGAGCAGGAAGGAGAGAACATCGGGCTCAAAAATCTGTATACCCGCTTGAAGCTTCTCTATGGGAAAGAAGCGGAGCTACGGATCCAGAGCGATGAGCACGGGACGGAGATGTGTATGTTAATACCGCGGGGGGGCAGCAGTCATGTATAAAGTATTGATTATCGACGATGAGGAACCGCTTCGCGAAGCGATTCGGATTTTAGGGAATTGGCAGGAGCTTGAGGTGGATGAAATCCGGGAAGCAACGGACGGCAAGATGGGACTCGCCATGCTGGAACAATACAAGCCGGATATCGTTATGGTGGATATGAAAATGCCGGAGCTGAACGGGGTCGACTTCCTGCGGATTGTAGAGGAGAAGTATCCCGAGCTGCTGACCATTGTGATCAGCGGGTATGACGACTTTGAATACACCCGTCAGGCGATTCATGCCAAAGTGGTCGATTATTTGCTGAAGCCGGTCAATCGTCAGGATTTGAATCAGGCGCTGCGCAAGGCGGTAGATGTGCTGAATGCCAAACGCGAGCGACAGAAGGAATCGATCACTCGAAACATTGCGTTTAATATGTCGCTCCCGAAATTAAAGGAGAAAATCTACTTTTCCATTATTGAACGGAGCTTTAAGAAGCAGAGCAGCCAGGCGTTCCTCTCGTTAATTGGGGCGGATGAACCGGATCATCGATTTGGGGCGCTCGTCCTGCGAATCTTGAACATGGAAGCCGTGCAGGACAGCCGGTTCCATCGCGACCGGGAGCTGCTCCATTTCGCGGTGGCCAATGTGATTAATGAGATCGTGGTGGACAATCTGCAGTGCTTCAGCTTTGCCAATCCGAAGCAGGAGCGGGAAGTGATCGCCGTCTACACGGTGAAGGGGGGCTACCCGCAAGAGATCGCTTTTCGTGCAGGGGAACTGATGCGGAAAATCGTTTCGACGTTAAGCGATCTGTTTGGCATGCTGGCAGCCGGAGGGATCGGCCGGTATTGCGAGGATGTGCTGAACCTGGCTGAATCGTATGATGAGGCCGTTGCCGGCATTCAGAGCATCGACCTGCTGAAGCTCAAAGGGATCGCCGTCATTGGAGAAGCGGACAAGGCAGCGAACAAGGAGACGTTCTCCTTCTCCAACCGGATGCCGATCTTGCGGGGAGCGTTAGAGGCAGGCAATGTAAACCATGCCAAATCGGTGATGGCCGAGTTTACCAAGAGCATCAAGGCCGCCGGCTTCTTCAGCATCGGCGCAGCCAATCGGTTGCTGCGGGAAATCGTCGTGCTGATGAATGACACGGCTTCGGAGCTGGGCGTTCCGGCGGACAAGCTTCCTTCCCCCGGCGTGGATCGTTCGTTGCAAGCGCTTGGAATCTGCACGGATGTGGCTACGTTTGATCAGTTCGAGGCCTTGCTGCTCCATCTAACCGAGTATTATCACGAGCAAGTCCGCCGCTCCATGGCCGCAGGCCGTCCATTCAGCGTCGAGGTGATCAAGGAATATATCGACCATCACTATTTTGAGGACATCAAAATCTCCATGTTCACGGAGAGATTTTTTTTGAGCCGCGAGTATTTGATGAAGCTGTTTAAGCAACAGTATGGCTGCGGCATCCATGAATATGTGCAGAAGGTCCGTATGGATAAGGCGAAAGAACTGCTTGACGATTCGTCGCTCAAAATTCAGGAGATCTCGGAAATGCTGGGTTATAAGGATAAGAACTATTTCAGCAAGGCGTTCCGGAATTACTATGCTTTGTCACCGTCCGAATACCGCCAGCAGCAGGAGGAGGAAAGGGGCAAAAAGTGAACTCGCGACCGGACTTCACTTTTTTACCCTTTTTTCGCCACATATCTACATTTTATTACCCGACTCCTTTCATTAAAATAGGGAGCATAGTTAATATTAACCATAAAGAAAGTGGGGGCAAAGTAATGAAGAAAAAGATTCTGGCCTTATCGTTCAGCCTGGTGTTGATCATGGGCCTGTTGTCCGCATGCGGAGGCAACAATAACGCGGCGAATAACGGGGCAAGCAACACAGGTGCCGGTAATGGCGCGGCGACGGATGATTCCAAACCCGTAACCATCAATATGTTCACGGCTTCTCCGGAATATACCGACGCGTTTAACGCCTACATTGAGGAATATAAGAAAGTGAAGCCAAACGTGACGATTAACCTGGAAATCATGCAGGCGGACTACAACACCGTATTAAAATCCAGAATCGCAGCGGGAAGCACGCCTGACGTATTCCAAACTACGGCGGGTGGGGATATCGACACCTTTGCTGAGTACAGTGCGGATTTGACGGATCAACCGCTGGCTGCGGCCATGACGGATGCGGTACGCGCCAATATGACTTCCTCCGACGGTAAAGTGCTTGGCTTGCCGGTTAAAGGGAACTTGTTCTCCTTAATCTATAACAAGCAGCTGTTGGATGAAGCTGGCGTGATGACATTCCCGAAAACGACAGCGGAGTTGGACGACGCCATCGCTAAACTGGAAGCCAAAGGCATTACGCCGTTTGCGAATGCGTATAAAGAATGGTGGGTATGGAAACACATCTTCCAACATTTCGTGAACGCTGCCGCTCAAGACGCTGGCGTAACGTCGCAAGATCTGGTGAAGAGCTTTATTGCCGGTGATGCGAAAATCAAGGATTATCCGGCGCTGTACGACAGCTTCTTTAACTTCATCGATACGACGGTGAAGCATGGCACCGACAAACCGCTGGAACGCGACAGCAATGCGCAAGTCAGCGACTTTGCATCCGGCAAAGCGGCGATCATGACAGGGAAAGGTGCATGGGACGAAGAAGCGATCAAGAAAATTAACCCAGACATTCAAATCGGCATTGCCGGCTATCCGGTCAGCGACAAAGCAGATCAATCGATGATCATCACCGGTGCGGACCAAGCTCTGCGCATCAATAAAGACTCTGCGGTCGTCAACGAAACGATCGAGTTCTTTAACTGGCTGTATACTTCCGACTACGGCAAGAGCTGGTTCTCCACGATTGCGAAGGTTATTCCTCCAATCAAGGACGCTCCGCTTCCAGAACTGGATATGCCGAAGCAAATGAACGAAATTCTGAAGTCTGAGCCATCGGGTGACCTGGCGATCAACTATTCGCTGGATACGTTCCATCAAAAATTCGGAGAAATCATGCAAGCTTACATCGGCGGCAGCAAAACAAAAGATCAAGCTGTGACCGAAATCGAGCAAGCATGGGTACAACTGGGTTCGGCGGAATAAACATCGAGAATCTCGGTTGTTCGTAAACCACAAAATGAACCCGGCACCATCTATCGGTGCTGGGTTTTGCTTTTACTTAGGACAGGTAAGGAGTGTGCGAGGGTGATGAATCAAATCGAGCTTCGGGAAAACGGCTTACATCTCGTATTGGAAGTCACCGACGAGCAGGATGTGCGGCTGCTTCATTTTGGGGCAAACGCGCTGAATGAAGCGGTGATCCAGAAGGAGCAGAAACCGGGCTTCCGCCTGATGGAGCTGCAATTAACTGGAGAGGACCGGGCTGAGTATCACGGACGAACCCACCGGGCATCGTACCCGGGACTACGGATGGTGTATGCCGGCCATACCAAAGGACGCAACGAGTTGGGGAGGAAGCTGGAAATTGCGCTGCGCGACCCGAAGACCGGGCTGCAGGCGGTGCAGCACATCCAATTTTACGACGGGGTGCAGACGGTCCGGGCTTGGGCAGAACTGTACAATGCCGGGCCGGAAGCAGTAGGTATAGAGTACATTTCTTCCTTTGCATTGACCGGTTTGGATAAGGAAGGCAGTCAGGATCGGGACGAAAAAATATGGCTGTCCATCCCCCACACCGGATGGCAAAGCGAGCTGCAGTGGCGCACTTACAAATTGCCTGAGCTCGGCTTATCCCATTTGACGGACCGCAGCTCCAAGCGGATCTCCTGCAGCAATACGGGTTCCTGGTCGGCGGCCGAGCATATCCCGATGGCTGTCCTGGAGAACCGGGAGGCGGGGAGCGTCTTGTTCTGGCAAATCGAGCATAACGGCTCTTGGCACTGGGAGATCTTCGACCAGGTGGACCAACTGACCTTGCTCCTCAGCGGTCCGACCGAGCACGATAACCATTGGTGGAAATCGCTTCAGCCTGGCGAGCGGTTTATCAGCGTACCGGTTGCCGTTGGCGCGGCCAATGGCGGCTTTGAGGAAGCGATCGGCCAGCTGACCGCTTACCGGCGCCGGATTCGCCGGCCAAACGCGGATAACCGGGAGCTGCGGATTATTTTCAACGATTATATGAATTGCCTTTGGGGTTCACCCACGACGGCGAAGCTGCTGCCATTGATCGATGCCGCCGCCGAAGCGGGCTGCGAATACTTCTGCATCGATGCCGGCTGGTACGCTCCGGGTGAGTGGTGGGACGGCGTGGGAGAATGGCTGCCGTCTTCAGAACGGTTCCCGGAAGGGATCAAGTACGTGTTGGATTATATCCGGAGCAAAGGAATGGTGCCGGGATTATGGCTTGAGCTGGAGGTTATGGGCATCAACAGTCCGAAGCTGGCTGACACGGACGACAGCTGGTTCTTCATCCGGCACGGCAAACGGGTGATGGACCGCAGCCGATACCAGCTGGATTACCGCAACCCGAAGGTGGTGGCCCACGCCGATGAGGTCATTCGCCGCTTGGTGGAGGACTATGGTGTCGGCTATATCAAAATGGACTACAACATCAACGCCGGAATCGGGACGGAAACAGCGGCAGACAGCTTCGGCGACGGACTGCTGCAGCATAACCGCGCGTACTTGGCTTGGCTGGATCGGATTTTCGAACGCTATCCGGAGCTCGTCATCGAGAACTGCTCCAGCGGGGGGATGCGGATGGATTACGCGATGTTAAGTCGTTACAGCATCCAATCGACCAGCGACCAGGAGAATTACGTGAACTATGCGGCCATCGCCGCTGCATCCCCGTCTGCGCTGACGCCGGAGCAATCCGCCATCTGGTCGTATCCGCTGCGGGAAGGCGACGATGAAGAGGTCGTCTTCAACATGGTGAATGCGCTGCTGCTGCGTGTGCATCAGAGCGGTCATCTGGCAGAGTTAAGCCCGCGGCGCCGGGAGCTGGTGAAGCAGGCGCTGGACTATTACAAGACGATTCGCGCGGACATTCCAGAGTCGTTGCCGTTCTGGCCGCTGGGGCTGCCCAAGCAGCAGGACGACTGGATCAGCCTGGGCCTGCGCCGGCCGGACAGCGATACGGTATATCTGGCCGTATGGCGTACGCGCGGGGAAGCCTCGTCTCAAGCCTTGCCGCTTCCAGCGCTGCAAGGGGAGGCGCTGGACATCCGCTGTGCCTATCCGCAGGACTTGGTTTGCGCGTGGAACTGGGATGCCGCTGCGGGTCAGCTGACGGTCACCTTGCCTTCCGCACCGTCTGCCCGATTGTTCGAAATCCGCCGTAAACGGTAGGAAGTTTATATCTAAAGATCCGCATCGCTGCTTTTTGCTGGAGATGTGGATCTTTTTTTTGAACCTATGGAATCCTAGTGTTGTTGACATGAAACCAAATGGTGTCATATAATCACTGTTATTAGGAAACCTTTTGGTTTCATATTAACTGAACAATCATGAGTAAAAAGGAGAATAGACGATGGAACAAAACAATACGGGCAAGCTGCCGGATATCCGGCACACGATCCTGCTCAATGCACCCATCTCGCGGGTATGGGAGGCTGTAGCTACGTCGGAGGGGATTGCCGCCTGGTTTATGCCAAACAGCTTCCAGCCGGTATTAGGGTATGAGTTTGTCCTGCATGCCGGCCCGTTCGGAGACTCCCCGTGCAAGGTGACGGAATTGGAGCCGCCGCACCGGTTATCGTTTAATTGGGGCAAGGATTGGACGGTGACCTTCGAGCTGGAGGAAAAAGGGGAGCAAACTGAATTTACATTGATTCACGGCGGGTGGACCGTCGACCAAGTTACCGAATTCGGCGAGGCGCACGAGCTGGTTCGCGGCCGCATGGATCAAGGCTGGACCGGTATCGTCGTCAAGCTGGCCGAATACGTACAGGGGTAAGCCATGGCGGAGGCAGCCTCTGCAAAACATGACGTGTTCCAGGCGATTGCCGACCCAACGCGCCGGGAGCTTCTGAAGCTGCTGAGCGGGCAAGAGCTGCCGTTGAAGGACATCAGCAGCCGGTTCCCGATCAGCCGGACCGCGGTATCCAAGCACCTGCGCATCTTGGCCGAAGCCGGACTCGTGCGCGAGCGCAAGGTCGGTCGGGAGACGCGCTATCGCCTGGACGCCGACCCGCTGCTGGAGCTGAAGCGCTGGCTGGCGTATTTCGAGCGGTTCTGGGAGAACAAGTTGTCCCTGCTCAAGCACTATGTTGAATCCGAACCGGGCGCGGAACCGGCGGGACTTCGCCCCGTCCCGACGCCGCCGTCCGGCAGCGCAAGCGAGACTCCGGGCGAATAAATGAAGCCTCCGGCTGCACCTCAATAGGTGGTAAGCCGGAGGCTTTCCTCCTGTTCACGGCGGATTACTGGTCTCAGGGATTAAAAGGGGGCCGGACATCCTTCTGGCTTGGACAGGCTGTCTTCCCCGGGTCTCCCATCTGGTATATAATGGGTGTGGATTATTTCATCATGGCAAGTTACTTCCAAAAAACGCTCAAGGAGGTTGTTGACATGAAGTACGTCAGTTTGGGAAGAACCGGATTGAAGGTCAGCCGTTTGTGCCTGGGAACGATGAATTTTGGGCCAACGACGGATGAGAAGGAAGCGTTTAAAATCATGGACGCTGCGATTGATGCCGGCGTCAATTTCTTCGATACGGCTAACGTCTACGGCGGTACGTCGCATCGCGGCTGGACTGAGGAGATCATCGGCCGTTGGTTCGCGCAGGGCGGCGGTCGTAGAGAGAAGGTCGTGCTGGCGACGAAGGTGTACGGAGCGATGAGCGATCCTGCGTCGGATCCGAATGAAGGCAGTTCCGGCTTATCGGCCTACAAAATCCGCCGCCATCTGGACGATTCGCTGCGGCGGCTCGGCACGGACCATATCGAACTGTACCAGATGCATCATGTCGACCGGAACGTTTCTTGGGATGAGTTATGGAATGCTTTTGACATCGCGCAAAAACAAGGCAAGATCGGATACGTTGGCGCCAGCAACTTTGCCGGGCGGGATCTTGTGAAAGCCCAATATGAGGCGAAAGCCCGCGGGGCGCTGGGCCTTGTCTCCGAGCAGCATAAGTACAGCCTCCTGTGCCGTCTGCCGGAGCTGGAGGTTCTGCCTGCAGCCGAGGAGCTGGGGATCGGCGTCATCCCGTGGAGCCCGTTGGACGGAGGGATTCTCGGCGGGAATCTGAATCCGCAGCCGGGCTCGCGTACGGCCAAGCAGACCGAACGGATCGAGAAGCTGCGCCCGCAGCTGGAGCGGTTCAGCCAGCTGTGCAAAGAGCTGGGCGAATCGGAAGCCACGGTGGCCCTCGCCTGGACGCTGGCGCATCCGGCGGTTACGGCGCCGATTATCGGGCCGCGCACGCTGCAGCAATTTGAGGAATCGCTGCGGGTTGTCGAAGTCGAGCTGAGCGAGGAGACGCTGAAGGCCATCGACGAGATCTTCCCGGGTCCGGGCGGTGAAGCGCCAAAAGCCTACGCCTGGTAAAAGGCTATGCGAGGAAGGAGAACGAGACGATGATGCGATACGTACGGGGCACGGACCTGGACATGAACACGATATATCAGGCGTTTCAACGCGGTTTTGCCGATTATATCATCCAATTTAATTTGACCGAAGCGGAGTTTGCGGATCGATTTTTTGGTCCGGAAGGCAATGCGCGTGAGCACTCCTTCGTGGCTCTCGACGGCGAAGAACCCGTGGGGGTTGTCTTGGGCGGCAGCAAGGTCTACGAGTCCGTCCGAACGATGCGCTGCGGCGCGCTGGCCGTCAGCCCGGAATACCGCGGCAAGGGAGTAAGTGCAGGTTTGATGGGCCTGCACCGGGAGGAGGCGCTGCAAGCCGGTTGCAAGCAGTTGTTCCTGGAGGTCATTGCCGGGAACGACCGGGCGATCGCTTTTTATCTAAAAAGAGGATACCGCCGTGTGTACGACGTCTCGTTCTTCACCCTTCCCGATGCTTCCCGACTGGAAGCCCCGCTTGGGGCTTCTGCGGGAGTGCCGGTGGAGCAGATTACGTTCGAGACCTTCGCCGATCTGGTGGGCCCTTGGAGATATTTTCACATAAACTGGCAAAACGATTTGGAGTATCAGCAGCGAACTCCTTCCAACGTCTATTACGGCGTTCAGGTGGACGGTGAATGGGCCGGAGGGCTCTCGATTAGTCCAACTGGCAAGATTAATATGCTGATTGTCAGCAATCGGCATCGGGGACAAGGCTTGGCCACCCGGATGCTGGTCGCTGCCCGCGAGGAATTAGGCTTCGTTAAATTCACAGCCTCTTTGCCCGATAATGCCTTGCTGGAAGGATTTTTGGACCGGCACGGGTTTGTTCGCGATAAAATCAGCCTGCATGAGATGTACCTGCGCTTATAAAATGGGGGCATACCGGACCTAAAGTGTTGACATTGGCCTTGGACATCGTTTATCATCATGTAGACCAATCGGTCTAATCTTACGCGGAAAGGTACCGGTATGCATGCCCAATCAGAATCCAACCCGACAGTTGCTGATCGAAACGACGGCCAAGCTGCTGCAGAGCCAAGGGTATAACGCGACGGGGCTGAACCAAATCACCCAAATGAGCGGTGCACCCAAGGGATCGTTGTATTACCATTTCCCTGAAGGCAAAGAACAACTCGCGTGTGAAGCTGTCGTTTACACCAAGAACGTCACTTTGGCGAGCTTGCGCGCCGTGCTGGAATCCACAGAAGATGCAATTGGGGCCGTGCAAGCGCTGCTGCTTCTCATTGCCGAGAACTATGACCGCGAGGATGCGAAGCTAGGGGTGCCGATTGGCATCGTCGCCCACGAGACCGCCCGCAGCAACGAGAATATTCGTCAAGCCTGCTGCGAAGTGTATGACGCCTGGATCGCTGAATTGGAGAAGAAATTTATCGCTTCCGGCTACAGTGCGGAAGAATCGGCGGATTTAGCCGTTCTGATCAATGGGATCGTAGAAGGTTCGATCATCATGTGCTTAACGCAAAAGAGCAGCCAACCTTTGCACACGGCAGCTCGTTTGATTCCGCGGCTCTTTCCTGCCTGAGCCCCGTTGCTCGGAGGCCCTTGCGGCAGAAGAAGGAAGCGAGATCGCGCCCCTTTATTTTAAATTTTATATATAGAACGGTCTATTCAGTCGCCAGCACGAACCCCAAGGCATGCTTTGCCTTGTTCATATATATGAAACCTAGAGAGAGACGCAAAGTCCAAAAATAGGAGAAGATGGAGGTAACCCTACAAATGAATACATCAACGATGTCATCGGCTCAAGGCGCCGGTGTGGAAGGGATCAGGCGTTTACCAATTACAATAGCCCTGGTCATCGGGGCCTTTGTGTCCATATTAAATGAAACCTTGCTGAATGTGGCCTACACTGACTTGATGCAAGAGCTACACGTGGGGCCTTCGACGATACAATGGCTTTCTACTTCTTATATGTTAGTGATTGGGATTCTGGTGCCGATTACGGCGCTGTTGATTCAATGGTTTACGACGAGGCAGATGTTCCTGTCGGCGATGATTCTGTTCCTGGTCGGAACGGTCGTTTGCGGTATTGCGCCTTCGTTTGGCGTGCTGCTTCTCGGTCGGATCATTCAGGCGATTGGAACAGGGCTGCTGCTTCCGGTGATGATGAATACCATTCTGACGATCTATCCTCCGGAAAAAAGAGGCGCGGCCATGGGTACGATCGGCCTGGTCATCATGTTTGGTCCGGCGATTGGTCCTACCCTGTCCGGCCTGATTCTGGATGTGTTGGATTGGCGTTGGCTGTTCTATCTGGTGATTCCGCTCGCGGTATTATCCATCGTCTACGGAGCGCTGTATTTGCGGAACGTGTCGGTATTGACGAAACCGCGGGTGGATCTGCTGTCCATTCTGCTGTCGACGATTGGCTTCGGCGGCATCGTATACGGGTTTAGCCACGCGGGCGAAGGTGAAGGCTGGTCGAGTCCTGTCGTCTACACTTGCCTGGTCGTCGGATTTATCGCTTTAATCTTGTTCGTTTGGCGGCAGCTGCGGGTCTCTGAGCCGACCTTGGACGTCCGCGTCTTTAAATACCCGATGTTCACCTTGTCGGCGATGCTGCTCATGGTCATGATGATGACCTTGTTCTCGACGCTGATTATCCTGCCGATGTACCTGCAGGGCGCACTGCTGTTGGCACCGTTCGCAGCCGGTCTCGTCTTGCTTCCCGGCGGGGTAATCAACGGTCTGATGTCGCCGGTGGCGGGGCGGCTGTTCGATAAATTCGGTCCGCGCGCGCTGATCGCGCCGGGGCTCATCATCGTTATCGCCACCTTGTGGTTCATGCGCGGCTTGTCGACGGACAGCTCGACCGGTGAGGTCATCGCCTTGCATATCACGTTATTGATCGGGATTTCCTTGGTGATGATGCCGGGGCAAACGACGGGGCTGAATCAGCTGCCTCGCAACTTATATCCGCATGGCACCGCGATCATGAACACGCTGCAGCAGGTGTCAGGCGCGATTGGTACCGCGCTGTTCATCAGCATCTTCTCGCATGGCCAAGAGCGTTACCTGAAGGCTTCGGCAAATCCGCAGGATCCGGCCGAGCTGGGGAACGCGCTGGTGTCCGGCATGCACCAAGCCTTTACCATTTCGATGTACGTTGGCGTGGTGGCGTTGTTGATCGGCTTGTTCTTGCGCCGCACCTACGCGCCGGAGGAAACGCAGGCAGCTGCGGGCAGCCATCCGGAGTTTAAGCCGGAGGTTCAACCGGAATCACGTTAATCCTAAGGAATTCAAAGGCCGTCTATGCTCCAGACGGGCAAAGACCGGTTCGGTGGCAAGCTTCCATCGGACCGGTTTGTTGCGTTTACCAAATGTGAACATTCTGGAAAACTTGAGGATTTCGATTGATCATCCGGCAACTAACAGGGATGATGGAATAGGGGATTATGGCTTACCTGCAAATGGGGAGCAGGCAAGAACCAAGATGAACGGAGTGAGTTTTTCGTGCCTATTTCATCCCGTATGATCGGTGTGCTGCTGGCGCAGGTCGGCACGCCGGCGGAGCCGACGGCCAAGGCGGTGCGGCCCTTTTTGCGCCGTTTTCTATCCGACCGGCGCGTGATCGATTACCCGCCGCTGCTGTGGCAGCCGCTGCTGCGCGGCGTGATCCTGGCCGTTCGCCCCAAGCGCTCGGCCCGGCTGTATGCCCGCATTTGGGGCGAGGAGGGTTCGCCCCTGCTGGCGATCTCGCGCCGGCAGCAAAGCGGCCTGCAGCAGCGCCTTGGCGAGCGCTATAAGGTTGAGCTGGGCTTCGCCTACAGCGAACCGGACATCGCCCAGGCGGTAAGCCGCCTGGAAGCAGCGGGGGGGGACCGTATCCTCGTGTTGCCGCTGTATCCGCAGTACTCGTCCACGACCACCGCCGCCATTTATGATGCGGCTTGCTTTGCCGCCCTCGGCAAGGACCGGCGCTCGGGTTCATCCGCGAAGCGCTTTGTGCCGGAGCTTCGCCTGGCGGGCGCCTTCTTCGACCATCCCGGCTATATTCGCGCGATGCAGACGCATCTAACCGCACTGCTGCAGCGCCTGCCGCAGCCGCCGGATCACTTCCTGCTGAGCTTTCACGGTATCCCGCAGCGGTATGCCGACGGCGGCGACCCGTACCCGGAGCAGTGCCGCGAAACCGCGCGCCTCTTGGCGGAGGCGATGGGCTGGACGCCTGAGCAATGGGATATCGCGTACCAATCGCGGTTTGGTCCGGAGACGTGGCTTGGACCCTCCACGGCAGAGCAGCTGCAGCGCTTGGTCGACCGCGGCGTGAAACGGCCGTTGGTGTTTACCCCCGGATTCGTCACCGACTGTCTGGAGACGTTGTATGAACTGGGGATTGAGGCGAAGGAGGAGTTCATTGCCCGATGCGGCGGCACCGTGGGCGATGATGGATTTACGGTCGCCCCCTGTTTAAACGATCAGCCGGATTGGCTGGACGTCCTCGCGGAGGTTGTCCGGACCCAAACGAAGGGCTGGATCGACGACTAATTGAACGCGGCCTGAAGCCGCAAGCTTTCCAAGGGAAGACAACTTCCCGAAATGGCTATACTGACAACAAGAAAGTACATAAGGAAGGGGCATCCGTTTATATGGAACGGTTTTTTAAGTTGAAGGAACATGGAACGACCATTCGAACCGAGCTGTTCGCTGGGTTAACCACCTTTCTGGCGATGGCCTACATCCTGGTCGTAAACCCCGCGGTGCTTAGCGCTGCGGGGGTTCCGTTTGATCAGGTGTTTATGGCTACGGTGATTGCGGCGGTCATCGGCACGCTGTTTATGGCGCTGTTCGCCGGGCATCCGATCGCCATCGCACCCGGCATGGGGTTAAACGCCTACTTTACGAGCGTTGTCGCCAGCACCGGGTTGTCTTATCAGACAGTGCTGGGCACGGTGTTTTTTGCCGGGGTACTGTTTCTGCTGCTGAGCTTCACCCGGCTGCGGGAAGCGCTGATCCGCGCCATTCCTGATTCGCTGAAATTCGGTATTACCGCAGGTATCGGGTTATTCATCGCCTTTTTGGGGCTAAAAATGTCCGGTATCGTCGTGGCGAATCCCGACAACCTGGTGACGTTTGGCGATTTGCACCGCTCGGTGACTTTGCTGACCTTGTTTGGCGTCTTTGTCACGCTGGTGCTGATGGCCCGCCGTGTTCCCGGCGCGCTGTTTATCGGCATGGCGCTGACCGCGGTGCTTGGTTATTTCACTGGCCAGCTGAAATTGGACGGCTTCGTATCCGTCCCGCCGGCACCGGTCTTCTTCGATCTGGATTTGTCCGGCGTCTTTAGCCAAGGGCTGTATACAACCGTATTCGCATTTCTGCTCGTCACGTTGTTCGACACGACCGGCACGCTGATTGGCGTTACTGAACAAACCGGCGCGATGAAGAACGGCGAGCTTCCCCGGGCCAAGGCCGCGCTGCTCGCAGATGCGACGGCAACCACCATCGGCTCGATGTTTGGTACAAGCCCTACGACCGCCTACATCGAGTCGACGACCGGCGTGGCTGCGGGCGGCCGCACCGGCCTAACATCGCTCGTCGTCGCCGGACTGTTCCTGCTGTCGATGTTCATCTCGCCGCTGGTGGGAGCCATCTCTGGTCTTCCGGCCATCACCGCACCCGCCTTGATCATCGTCGGCTGCTTTATGATGGAAGGGCTGGCCCGGATTCAGTGGAAATCGTTCGACGAGGCGTTTCCGGCCTTCGCCATCCTGCTCATGATGCCGCTCACCGCCAGCATCGCCACCGGGATCGCCGTCGGGTTCATCACGTATCCTGTGATGAAGCTGGTCAGCGGCAAAGGGCGGGAGGTTCATCCGCTGCTTTACGTGTTTGGCGTGATCTTCGTGATTCAGCTGGCCTTTTTCCCGGCGCATTAGGAAATTGAAGAAGATTTTGTTACCCGTTTTAACCTGGGTGAGACCCTTTTTTCGGTAGGCCGTCATATAATGAACCTGTAAGCCATACAATGGAAATCCTGAGGCGGTAATTCGCTGGATGTGCTGACATAGAAAGGCGGACCTGACATGAAAAATTGGTTTACAGCGCTGCTTCCCCTGGCGCTCATTGTAATGTTGCCCGGGCTGGATGCCCATGCGCCGTCGTCCTTCGGATTCCTTCCGGGAGCGGGAACGGGAGCCAAGACGTCGGCCGTTGGAACGGCGGAGCTTAAGTTCCCCGATACGGTCACGGTATACTTGAACGCTGTGAAGCTTGGCTCTGACGGGGCAGTTCTCACGGCGGACCCGATCTTGTGGTATCAGGGGGATGAGGCGGCGGCGATCTTCGCAGAACGCGAACCGGATGCCGGGATTGACGGACCGCCGGACGGTTATTATATCGTAAATGAGACGGAGGAATCGGTGACTTATCCGGTTTCTACGGATGCTGAAGTTGTGCTGCAAATTTATGACCGGACCGGCAAGCCGGAGGATATCGAAATTAGGGCAAATGAAACCGTAACCTTACAGAAATTCAGCAAGTTATTCCAAAATACGGATCTGCTGGATCTCAGCCAATTCCCGTATCATCTCACGCTGAAGGATGGCAAGGCCGTCCGGATCGTGCAGCAATATGTGCCGTGAAATCCTGCATATGCATTAGACCAAAGTCGGAGCGTTCACTCCGGCTTTTTCATTTGGGTGTTGCTGATAAAATCGTGTAGCACAATTTTGCAGTTGTAGTATAATATTTCCTTAGACATAGTTCTTTGTACCTAAAATTTCCTATTGCGCCATTAGGATGAGCCTCACTTCAAGGGGGGAGAACGGATGAACGCCCACCAAATTCATAACAAAAACATCTGGATGTTAAAATTGCTTGTCGGCTTGTTTGTCGTTGCCAGTGTGCTGCAAATGCTTGTCCATCGGCATGTCGAAGTGGCGCAACCGATCTTGGGCGCTTCCCTGCTCTTGGTGCTGGCCGGATTTGTTATCAGACGCCGCTGGCCGCGTCTTACGATGATTTTAACGCTTGTGATGCTGTTCATTTACCTCAATGTTATGGTATTCACGGATTTGTCCGTGACCAGTTATATATTCCTGGGGCTGCTTCCGCTCCTCAGCTTGATGTATCATCATTATCTTGCGGTCGCTGTGGCAGGTGCACTTCATCTCCTGTCGATGCTGTATTTCGCGCTCGCAGACCGCGGGGCGCTGCTGACCGGTAAGCTGGAACGCGCCGACGCTGCTTTTTTTCTGGTATACGGCCTGTTTATTCTATCGTTTTGCTTGATCTATGTGTTGACCACGAAGATGTGGACGCCGCGCGCCGAAAGTGGCAAACAGCAATTGAACGATATCCTTGAAAGCGTATCCGTTGGGGTCTGGACTTATGATCTCAGTACAATGGAGTTGGAGGTTTCTGCCGGATTCGAGCAAATTACCGGATATTCGAGCGAGAGTTTGAAGGGGAAGCAGGTGCAGGAGATCGTTTACCCTGAGGACTTAAAGCTATTCTTCGAGATCCAGCATGAACTCATCCTCCAAAAAACCAACTCCGTGAAGGAATGCCGCATCGTTCGGCCGGACGGCGAAATCAAATGGCTCCAGAACCGGGCACGACCGTATTTCAACGCGCACGGGCACCTCGTAAGGCTGGAAGGAGTCATTATTGAAATTACGGAACGGAAGCAGCTAGAGGAAAAGATTCAATTCTTGGCCTATCATGACGAGCTGACTGGACTTGCCAATCGGGCAAAATTTAATGCGAAATACGAAGAAACACAGGGGCGAGGAGAGCCGGTCGCCCTGATGTTCCTGGATCTGGACAATTTCAAGGAAGTGAACGATACATACGGCCATGAAGCCGGGGATGAATTGTTGAAGCATATCGCAGGCCGGCTGGTTTCCCTGGTCCGGGCACAGGATATGGTTTGCCGTTTGGGCGGGGATGAATTCGTGATCCTGCTGGTGAACTTGCAGGAGGACGGGGTATTAAAAGTGCTGGACCGCATTCGATCCAGCCTGGCTGAAGGTTATGTGTATCGGGGAATGCGCATCAGCATCTCGGCCAGCATTGGCATCAGCCTGTCGCCGGACGGGAACGCCAGCTTAGAGGATATGCTTCGGCTCGCCGATGCAACGATGTATGACGTCAAGCGGGGCGGCGATTCGATCCGGATGACCGCTGAACCAAGCACGCCGCTGCCCAGCTGACTTACTTCTTCTCCCCTCTGTTTTCTTTCCGCTCCAAATAGATAGCTCCGAGCCACTGGCTTGCCGCAAACAAGACCACCATGCCAAGGACCAATAGAAAGCGGTTGTCTCCCTTGCGCAGCAGCAGCTGCAGCAGGAACAAGGCGACCGCCACCTCGGTCCACACCAGGCCGCGTTTGCGCAGCGCCTTGAGATCGTACGCTCCGGAACTCATTTTCCGCAAATTCCAAACGGCGATCACAGCGAGGATAAGGAGAAAGATCAAAGATCCAATCAGGTCTTCTGTGGAGAACATGGACAATACGCGAACCCCTCTTCTACGGTTTTGGTACAACTTACTTGCATTTTAGCTTAAGCCGTCAGGTCATGGCAAACGAATCGAATACATCGGCTTGCGAATTCTAGCCTAATGCCCTTTGTCAAGGACATATCCAACAGCCATTATTTCAAAAGTAAGATATCTTCTTTTTAACGAGATAAAAAGAGGATGATGGAGAATGGCGATCACCAAATTTCTCAAGCTGGTGGAAATCCAGACGAAGGCCGCAAGTATGATTCCGCTTCTGTTCGGCACGGTCTATGCTGTCTATCGGTTCCATGTGTTTGAGCCTTGGCATTTTGTGCTCATGCTGATTTCCTTGCTCAGCTTCGACATGACCACGACGGCGATCAACAACTATGTGGATTACAAAAAAGCGAACCGCAAGCACGGCTACGGCTACGAAAAACACAATGCCATCGTAAAATACGGCATGAATCCGGCCGCGGTGCTAGCACTGATTATTTTGTTGTTCATGATCGCGGTGACCGCGGGAGTGCTGCTCTTCCTTCAGACCGGGTGGCTGCTGCTGTTGCTTGGCGCGTTGTCGTTTGCGGTCGGCATCTTGTATTCTTTTGGGCCGATTCCGATTTCTCGGATGCCGCTGGGCGAAATTTTTTCCGGACTGTTCATGGGATTTGTTATTATATTTGTATCGGCTTACATCCACGCGGGCGACCGCTTGGCTTCACTGACACTGCAGGGCGGTACGGTAGTTCTCCAAGTTCATTTGCTGGAGACGCTGCTGGTATTTCTCATCTCCATACCGGCGATTCTTGGCATTGCCAACATCATGCTGGCCAACAATATTTGCGATATGGAAGAGGATATCGACAACAAACGCTACACCTTACCGATCTACATTGGAAAAGGGCCGGCGCTGATGTTGTTTAAGTTGCTCTATTATGCGGCCTATGTAGATGTCATCGTACTGGCGATCCTGGGGGTTCATCCGATTATTCTGCTGCTCGTGCTCCTCACAGTGGTGCCAGTGTCAAAAAATATCCGAACGTTTACCGCGCAGCCAACCAAGCAATTGACGTTTGGCTTGTCGGTGCAAAATTTCCTGCTAACCAATATGGCGCGTATTCTCGCGTTGGTTGTCGCCGCCGTTCTGCCCTTCTGACGATGGGACCCCGCGGCGAGGCATCCATGTGATCCGGGCCTGACGCGTGGGTTGGCAGACTTGAGGAGGAAGCAAAGACACGATGGACAATAGGGGCAAGCTGCGGATTGGAATGGTCGGCGGCGGTTGGCGGGCTGAATTTTATTTGCGCATTGCCCGCGCGCTGCCGAAGCGTTTTGAAGTTAGCAACATTTATATGCGGGACGAAGCAAAAGGCCGGGAAGTCAACCGGACTTGGGGCGTCCCGGTCACGTCACATTGGGAGGCGTTCCTGGAGCGGCGGGACTTCGACTTTGTGGTGTTGTCGTTGCCGCGTACGGTCACACCGGAGTATCTGGTCCGGCTCGCCGCAGCGGGCATTCCCGTTCTGACGGAGACGCCGCCGGCGGCCGATCTGGCCGGGCTGCACCAACTCTATGCAAGCGTGGGATCCGCAGCGAAAATTCAAGTGGCCGAGCAGTTCCTGTTCCAGCCGATGCATGCGGCTCGCCTTGCCGTCGTGCGGTCTGGCCTGCTGGGCGAGGTGTCGCACGTGCAGGTATCGGCGGGGCACGGCTACCACGGCATCAGCCTGATCCGGCAACTGCTCGGGGTGGGATTCGAGGATGCGGAAATCCGCGGGGAGCAGATTCAGTCCCCGCTGGTTCAAGGCCCCGGCCGCGGAGGCTGGCCAGTGGAGGAACGGATCGTCACCTCGTCCCAGACGATCGCGCTGTTGCGGTTCGGCGAGCGAACGGCATTGTTCGATTTTACCTACGATCAATATTTCTCGCCGATCCGGCGTCATCGCGTGCTGGTGCGCGGCGTCCGGGGTGAAATCGACGGCACCGAGCTCCGCTATCTCCGTGATTACCGCACCCCGGTGGAGCTGCAGCTGCGGCGGGTGGATGCCGGCCAGAACGGCAGCCTTTTGGGGTATTACCACGAGGGCGTGCTGGCCGGCTCCGAATGGGTTTACGTAAACCCGTTCCGGCCGGGACGGTTGACGGACGAAGAGATCGCCATCGCCACCAGCTTGGAGAAGATGGGGCAATACGTACATGGAGGCCCTTCGTTCTACAGCTTGGCGGAGGCAGCCCAGGACCAATACCTGTCCTTGATGATGGAGCAGGCAGTCCAATCTGGGCAGACGGTGCGGACCGAGCGTCAGCCTTGGGCCATCTAAAAACAACAAAAAGTTCATGTGCGCCCGGCATGGGCGATAACTAGGCGGTGAAAGTCCGCTACAGGACTCATTTTTCCAAAGCGGAAGGAACTAACTATTCTAACGCAAAATGGGGCCAATTGGAGAGACTCCAATCTTTAGGATGGGACCCTTACACATCTTCCATATACGGATCTGCGTTGCAAGTATACAAGTAATGAATAGTATATAATATATAGTGAGGTGATCGAAGTGAACAAAAAGTTACTTATTGGAATGTTCGCCCTCGGTTTTGCTGTTACTTCTTCTTTATACGCGGTACGTGCTAATGCATCCGTTGAGAAGCAAATTAACCAAAACCTTAACAGCTTGGCCGAACAGTTACAAACGGAAGTCACTAATAAAACTGAATTAGCCATGAGTAGTAATCCCTATGATTACATCAAGAACAGCGAAGAGTATGCAAATATTGTAAATCTCGGAACAGATGCTGTTCCAATTTTAGAAAAGAAAATCGATGAAAGTGAAGGAAGCGGTCTTTTTGATTACATTTTTTCAGTTGCTATCGAAGAAATCACAAAAGTAAACCTCAAAGAAGAGGAAAGTACAGCTTGGGATACTGGAGACAAGTTCTCGGAGAAATGGAAGGCAAAACTTAAGACACTTCCTGAAGAAGTTGAAAAAATCGCTAATTCTGAATTAACTGAAGATGAGAAAATTACTTCTCTAAAAAAACTGGGTCTTCCTGCTGTGCCATTTATTATTGACCAACTTGAGGCAGGTAAAACTGAACTTTTCCCAGCAGTTCAGTCTTTGGTTCCGGATAGTCAAACGAAGTCCTTGAAAATGACTGACATAGTACAATGGGCAAAAGAAAACAAGGATAAATTTGATGACCTTAAAGAGTATGTTTTAAGCAAAAAATAATAATAGTCCAACTTGAGGTTGTAAGTGATCCTTTCAAGTAGAACTTATTGGGGCTGTAATTTGACTAAATCGCTCGGATGGAAAGTCAGGGACTGACCCCATAGTGTGGGACAAATAAAAACACCTTCAAGAAAATTTGCCCATGTCGTAAGATATGGAGACAACCTTGGAGGTGTTTTTTTTTCATTGGGAACAAGAGTTAGTTATCCCCCTAGAAGTTAAAATGAAGGCAATTGAAATGAAAATGTCTGGTACACCGGTGAAGGAAATTATGGAGCAATTAAATATCCGAAATAAGACACAAGCGGAAACTTGGATGAGATGGTATCGCAATGGCGAGCAGAACCGTTTAGAGCAGCCAGTAGGTAAACAATACAGCTATGGCAAAGGACCCGAACATACCTCGGAATTAGGGAAGGTTAAGGCGGAGAACCGGTTTGTGAAACAACAACTAGAGCTGCTAAAAAAGTACAACGAGATGGAGAGGGGGCATCGTCAAAGATTGTAATAGAGTGGATTGAGTCGATTCGAGGAGAAGTGAGTGTGCAACAAGCTTGCGCCTGGATCGGAATCCCTCGCGCCACTTACTATCGCTTGAAGGCAAGGGAGAAAATAAACTCGAGAACCACATGGTAGTGAAAATTCGCGAACTCTGAATCCGGCATAAATATCGCTATGGATACCGAAAAATCGCTGCTTTGCTCCGGATGAAGTGTCCGGTAAACCACAAATGTGTACGGAAACAACCAGTCACCGATTCATTTCCGACAACTGGCTGTTTAATCTTGAGAGGTGCTTTGATCCCTGTCTCACAAACGGGGATAGTCCCCAGTCCCTGAAGATTCACTATGCTTTTTTTGCATGAAGGGGGGCGTTAAGACCGTCGCTTCGGCGCAATCATCAGCCCTGCACCGATAGCGATCAAGGCAATCGCTAATAACGGTTGGCCGAAGATCAGGCGGTTGTACAACGCGCCCAGCGAGAAGACGGCGAAGAACAATAACGAAAGCACGGTCAAAATGTTGATCGGGATCAGCAGGTATTTATTGCGGTTCCCGAACCAGTAAAACTCGAACAACCCCACGGCCGGAGCCAGAATGAAGCCGGGCCACAGGTACTGCCAGCTGTCAAATAATGTTGAAAGTTGACAGACGAGCCCGACGGTGAAGAGAATTCCCCCGGGGATGAGCAGCCCGGTTGCCTTGCGCCCAACGACCGAGAAATACAACCAGTGGAAGAACAGACCGAGCGGAAGGACAAATAAGGTCGGCCAGAAGGTGCCGAACAGCGTTCCCGCGCTGATCGCTTCCTTGCGGAAGAAGAAGAGATAGAGGCCTAGCAGGATGAGCACGGGCCCAATCCATGATTTTTTATTCCAATTCATACGCAAACTCCTTTGTTTATGTACTTATCTGTGATCAGCATACTACAAAAGCCGAAAGAAGACTTCAGTCTCTGGGGGAGACAAGAGCTGGACTTTAGTCCAGTTCCCCTGCCTTGGAATAAAAACAGCCCGGGGAAGAAACGCTAACCGAAGGAACAGGCAGGGCGGCCTTTCCATCCATCAGATCCTACTGAGGAGGTTAGAACAACATGGGAAATAACAAGCAGCATCGCAAGCCGGGCACCGGAAACGGCAGCAGCAACGGGCAGAATCAAACGACCGGTAACGGCGGAGAAGCGCAGAACGGACGCTTGGCGACGATCAAGAACCATAGCACTGAAGGCGGAGAGACGCTGAACGAATACATTTCCGGCCATGATAAGTACGAGGGATAAGCCGAAAGCCGAAAGCCGCTGCACAGGATTGTGAGCGGCTTTTTTCGGCGATGCCATCTTGAAGTAGCTAAGATACTTTGATGTTATTTTTGCGTGCCGTGCTGCTTGGTTGGAAGCTGGCCGGCCGGGTTGCCGTGCCCGCGCTTTTTGTTTTTGGCTTGCTTCTCCTGTTGATCGTGAACCTTCTCGACAAATTCGTGCAGATTTTCCATGAGGTTGATCGTCTCCTTGCTTGAAATAGGGTAGGTTGCAGATCCACATAGATCCGACTCTTCTGGATTACTATACCCCGTTCATGCCTTTTTCATCAGGTCGGGATGCTCTATACTTGCCTTCTTCGGACATGTACAATGAAGGGGACAACCACGGAACCACTTGCATAAGGAATGGGCGATTCGTGCCGCTGAAGCGGGCAAACATGTATTGTGCGAGAAGCCGCTGGCGTTGACGGCCGCCAAGGCGGAGGAAATGGCAGCGGCCGCGGACAAAGCCGGGGTCCTGCTGGCAGAAGCGTTTATGTACGGTCGAGTTATAGATTTGAAAAATAAAACGCGGGTTTGCTTGAGAGCGCTCAGGCAACCCGCGTTTTTGTATTTGGACAGAAGCCTTATTCCGGCTTACCAACGTACATGTCATTCGGATGCGAGCCTTTGCGGCGATTGAGGTTCAAGCCGCTAATCTGCTCCATTTCAGCGTCCGACAGCTGGAAGTCGAACACGTTAAAGTTCTCCTCAATCCGAGACGGGGTGACCGATTTCGGGATCACGATCGTATTGTTCTGCAGATGCCAGCGGAGGACAACCTGTGCCGGCGTCTTACCATGGGCTTCGGCGATGGACTTCACCACCGCATCGGTCAGCACCTCACCGCCTTGCTCCAGCGGGCTCCAGGCTTCGATGTAAATATCATGCTTGGCGCAGAACGCTTTCAATTCGGTCTGAGTCAGGTGCGGATGGCATTCCACCTGGTTCAACACCGGCTTAATTTCCGTTTCATTCAGCAGACGCTCCAAATGCTCGATTTCGAAATTGCATACGCCAATCGCTTTAACGCGTCCATCGCGGTACAGCTTCTCCAACGCCTTGTAGGTTTCCACGTACCGGTCGACTTTTGGCATCGGCCAGTGAATCAAGTACAAATCGACATAATCGAGACCAAGTCTAGCCAGACTTTCGTCATAAGCTCGGAGCGTACTGTCGTAACCCTGGTCGCTGTTCCATACTTTCGTGGTGATGAACAGCTTCTCACGAGGGATACCGGACTGCTTAATCGCCTTGCCGACCCCCACCTCGTTGCGGTAGATCATCGCCGTGTCGATGGAGGTGTAACCTACCTCCAGCGCCTTGGCGACTGCGGCCGTAGCCTCCTCATCAGGCACCTGCCAAACTCCGAACCCTAGCTGCGGCATCTGTAAACCATTATTTAAAGTGATGAATTCCATGACGCGTCGCTCCTTCTTTGGTGAATGTTTCCTAATTTCAGGGAGAGTATAGCATCAATTGGTACATTTTTCAAATGACTTCAGACGACAGATGTCACAGAATTAACATACTCACGCAGGTCCTCCCATATTCTCAATAATGGAGGGTAAAAAGAAGGCAGCTGAACAATCTTCATCAACCCCTCATGGAACCTTCATGCAGTTTAGAGGGGGGGCATGGTACTATTTATTATAGTTTTTAGAATAAGTCTTAGTGTAATAATAAATCGAAAGGGATGATTTCATGGATAACCGGCTGACAACGAATACGGGAGCTCCGGTAGGCGATAATCAAAATTCTCGGACGGTAGGGCAGCGCGGCCCTACACTGTTGGAGGATTACCATCTGCTGGAGAAGCTGGGCCATTTCGACCGCGAACGGATTCCGGAACGCGTCGTGCATGCCCGGGGGGCAGGCGCCCATGGGGTATTTGTTACTGAGCGCAGCATGAAGGAGTTCACGAAAGCTCATTTCCTGCAGGAGGTAGGACGCGAAACTCCGGTGTTCGTCCGTTTCTCTACGGTCATTCACGGGCAAGGCTCTCCGGAAACGGCGCGTGACCCGCGGGGATTTGCGGTGAAGTTTTATACGGAGGAAGGCAACTACGATTTGGTGGGTAACCATCTTCCGGTCTTCTTTATCCGCGACGCGATTAAATTTCCGGACATGGTGCACTCGCTGAAGCCGGCTCCGGACACGAACATCCAAGACCCGGCGCGGTATTGGGATTTCATGACTCTGTCCACCGAATCGACGCATATGATGACCTGGGTGTTCTCGGACTATGGGACGCCGGCGAATTACCGCCAGATGGACGGCTTTGGCGTGCATGCATTTAAGTGGATCAATGCCGAAGGCAAGATCACGTACGTCAAATACACCTGGAAAACGAAGCAGGGGGTAAAGAACCTCTCGGCGGCGGAAGCTCAAGAAGTACAAGGTCGAGATTTCAATCATGCGACTCGCGACCTGTACGACCATATTGCGCGCGGGGAATTCCCGCAGTGGGAGTTGAATGTACAGCTCATGCCAGTGGAGGATCTGGATCGTTGGGGCTTCGATCCGCTGGATCCCACGAAGGTATGGCCGGAAGACAGCTATCCCTTGATCAAAATCGGCACGATGACGCTGAACCGTAATCCGCAGAACTTCTTCGCGGAAGTTGAGCAGTCGGCGTTCTCGCCAAGCGTGCTCGTACCTGGCATCGAACCGTCCGAGGATAAGCTGCTGCAAGGCCGGTTGTTCTCTTACCCGGATACCCAGCGTTACCGGCTTGGTGCTAACTATTTGCAAATCCCGATCAACTGCCCGTATGCCCCGGTCCGCAACCATCAGCGGGACGGCTTCATGAACGTGAAGCAGGATCCGTCTCCAATCAATTACGAGCCGAACAGCTTCGACTCCAGCCCGAAGGAAGATCCGGCCTATCGTGACAGCGTAGTGCCAGTCAGCGGAAATATCGGCCGCGAGAGAATCGCCAAAACGGATGATTTTACGCAAGCAGGCGAGCTGTACCGGAGCTTTACGGCTGAGGAGAAGGATCATTTGATCTCCAACCTGGTGAACGATTTGAAGCAGACACCGGAGCAAGTTCAGCTGCGCGCGGTGTGCAACTTCTTCCGAGCTGACAAAGAATACGGCATGCGCCTGGCGCAAGGTCTTGGCGTAGATATCAGTGGCTTTATTCCATCCAATGCTCAGGGATAATCGATATCCCTTTTATATAAAGAAGGCATCTTCCGTACCTTTTGGGATCGGGAGGTGCCTTTTTGTGTGAAGATTTCAGCCGCGGGCGTGAGGAAATGTATGGTAAAATGAGAGCAGTAGAAAGGAGTTGAATCGATGATGACAACAAAGGATCCAGTGATTAAGCTGACGGATTTGCGCATGAGCTATGGGGGACATCACGTTCTGAACGGCGTGGATTTGGAGGTGTATCCGGGTCAGATTATCGGTTACATCGGGCCCAACGGGGCGGGCAAGAGCACGACCGTCAAGATTATGCTAGGCCTGGTCGAAGGGTATCAAGGCGAGGTCCGGGTATTTGGCCAAAATCCCGGTGACGGCGACGTTAGCTACAAGAAGCGTATCGGATACGTCCCGGAAATCGCCGAGCTTTACGATACGTTGACGGCATGTGAATACTTGACCTTCATTGGCGAGCTGTACGGCTTATCCGCCGATGACGCAGAGATGAAATCCCGGCGAATGATGACGGAATTTGGCCTCGGTGACGTTTTTAACTCCCGAATTTCGACGTTCTCTAAGGGCATGAAGCAAAAGGTGCTGCTGATTTCCAGCCTGCTGCATAATCCGGACGTGCTGTTCCTGGACGAGCCGCTGAGCGGGCTTGACGCCAACAGTGTCATGGTCGTTAAAGAAGTGCTTGCTCTCTTGGCGTCGCAAGGCAAGGCGATTTTTTACTCCTCTCATATCATGGACGTGGTCGAGAAGATCAGCAGCCGGATCGTCCTGCTGGACGGAGGACGCATTGTGGCCGACGGCAGCTTTGACGAGTTAAAGGCCCAGAACCATGAAGGTTCGCTGGAACAGATCTTCAACCAGTTGACCGGATTTAATGAGCATCAGGATATTGCCAGCCGGCTTGTATCGATCGTGCAAGAGGTGTAGCGGATGGAAGAAATGAAGAGCTTGCTAGTGTTGGACCGGTTCCGTGGTGCATTCGAGAAGATGGGCGTGGATTATTCGGTGATGCGCCGAATCGTTCAGGTAAAGCTGGCGATGGATGCGAGAAGGAAGCCTACGCTGGCCAAAAGTTCAAATCAGAAGCGGAAACAGGATACCGCGGAGAGCAACCAGTTTCTGCGCTCGCTGTGGTTGTACGTCCTGTTTGGCGGATTTAGCTCGATGTTCGTGCTGATGGGGGACAATCTGCTGTTTCAGATGAGCATCTTGTTCGGCATTATGATGTTTATGGTCATGACTTCGATGATCTCCGATTTCTCCTCGGTGCTGCTGGATATTCGGGATCGGAGCATTTTGGCGACGAAGCCGATCAACCGCCGCACGCTCACGATGGCGAAGACGGTACATATTTTTATTTATTTGTTCTTTTTGACCGGAGCCATCGCGGTGATTCCGCTGGCGGTCGGATTATTCCGGCAAGGGATCGGGTTCTTTGCTCTGATGCTGCTGGAGCTGATCCTGATGGATCTGTTGATCGTGGTGTTAACCGCGCTGTTGTATTTGGTCGTGCTGCGGTTTTTTGACGGTGAGAAGCTGAAGGATATGATCAATTACGTGCAAATCGGGATGACAATCACGATTGCGGTAGGTTATCAGGTGTTGGTCCGGCTGTTCGACTTCACGGAGATGGACATCGTCTTCAAGCCGGCGTGGTGGCAGTACCTGGTGCCGCCGGTATGGGTGGGCGCTTCCTTCCAAACGCTGCTTCACCCGGGAGAAGGTATGACGTATGCCGGTCTGGCGGTGCTGTCCGTCGTTGTTCCGCTGGCCGCGTTCCTGCTGTACCTGAAGCTGATGCCGGCGTTGGAGCGGAACCTGCAGAAGCTGGCAGAACCCAGCGCGAAGAGCGGGCAGCGGTCGGGGAAGATGCTGCGCCGAATCTCCGATTGGCTATGCTCCACGCCGCAGGAGAGCGCCTTCTTCCGTTTCACCTGGTCGATGCTGGGAACGGAGCGTGAGTTTAAGCTGAAGGTGTACCCTTCCCTGGGCTTCTCTATCGTGTTTCCTTTCATCTTCTTATTCTCGAACGGACTCGATCAGGGCTTGGAAGGGATCTCCGGTTCCCGTTCGTATTTGTTCATTTATTTTAGCGGGATTATGCTGCCAACGCTCATCATGATGCTGCGTTACTCCTCCCGATATAAAGCGGCTTGGATCTACCGGACCGCCCCGATCACCAGCGAAGCGTCTATTTACAAAGGGGCCTTGCTGGCGAGCTTGGTTCGGCTTATGCTGCCTTTGTATGTGGTGGAGGCGGCGATTTTTGCCGTGCTGTTCGGAGCGTCCATTATCCCTGACTTGATTGTGGCAGGACTCGCGATGTTTGCTTACGCGATTCTTTGTTTCCTATGCATGCGCAAGGGACTACCTTTCTCTGAACCCTTTGAAGCGGCGGGGCAGCAAAACCAATCCTTTGTTTTCATGGGGTTGATGCTGCTGCTCGGCGGATTTGGCTTGCTGCATTGGCTTGCAACGTCGCTTCCGTTTGGGGTTGTGGCCTACGGGCTGCTGATGATCGCAGGGACATGGCTGGGATGGAGACTGGCTTTTCGGACGCAGGGAACGAAGAAGGTGGCAAGACCGGATGGCAATGACTAAGAACAACGGGCCGCGAATTCGCCGGGAAAAGAATACTGTGACCCGAATGATCGCCTTATATTGTCGTAAGGAACATGGCGACAGGGAGCGGACCCACAGGCGCGCAGCGGTTCATCATCCTGCGACAGTGTTGTTATGCGACGAGTGCGCCGAGCTTCACCGATATGCTGAGCAGCGGCTTGACCGCTGCCGGTTTGGTGAAGGCAAGACCACGTGCCTGGCGTGCCCTGTGCATTGTTATGCGCCGGTCCAGCGGGAGCGGATTCGCCGGGTGATGGCTTTTGCCGGACCGCGGATGCTGTGGCGGCACCCGGTGTTAACCCTGATGCACCTCCTCGATGGCGTGAAGAAGGGCCATTCACAGTAATGTCATAAATTGTACGACCCTCAAAAAACGTTGATCTGATGCGGGTTTCAGGCCATGTTCGGAATTGTGACATTTCTCATGTGATTTCTGTCACAAAATTATTACTTTTTCCCCGTTCGTTTTCATGGATCAGTGATAGAATTCACATTAGATAATAATTATTTGAAAGTAGGGGAAAAGAAATGCTGGATCCGATTGTGCTTGCTCGCCTTCAGTTTGCGGTGACAACGATTTTCCATTTCTTCTTCGTACCCTTGTCCATCGGCCTGGTGGTGCTGATCGCCATCATGGAAACGATGTACGTCGTGAAGGGCAAAGAAGAATACAAACGGATGGCCAAGTTTTGGGGGAAACTGTTCCTTATCAACTTTGCGGTAGGGGTCGTGACGGGGATTCTCCAAGAATTCCAGTTCGGGATGAACTGGTCGGATTACTCTCGCTTTGTTGGCGACGTATTTGGTGCGCCGCTGGCGGTGGAGGCGCTGTTTGCCTTCTTTATGGAATCAACATTTATTGGGCTGTGGATCTTCGGTTGGGATCGTTTGTCCAAAAAAGTGCACCTGTTGTGTATTTGGCTAGTTGCTTTAGGGACGACCGTCTCGGCGTTCTGGATTTTGGCCGCGAACTCGTTTATGCAACGTCCGGTTGGTTTCGAGATCAACAACGGCCGCGCAGAAATGAACGACTTCTTCGCTTTGATCAGCAACGGGCAATTGTGGGTGGAATTCCCGCATACCGTGTTGGGCGCTTTTGCCACAGGAGCTTTCTTGATCGCTGGGGTCAGCGCTTATAAATTGATGAAACGTCAAGATGTGGCGTTCTTCAAAAAATCGTTTACGATCGGCATTATCGTGGCCTTGATCGCTTCGTTCGCCACGGCGTTGTTTGGTCACCAACAAGCGCAGTACCTGGTGAAGACGCAGCCGATGAAAATGGCGGCTTCCGAAGGGCTGTGGGGCAAGTCGGGTGACCCTGCGCCTTGGACGCTATATGCCCATATTGATTCGGACGATGGGAAGAACAATTTTGAGATCAAAATTCCTTACCTGCTGAGCTTCCTGTCTTACAGTAAGTTCTCCGGTGAGGTTAAAGGCATGCACGAGCTGCAGGCCGAATATGAACAAACTTATGGTCCTGGCGACTACATTCCTCCGGTACGGACGACCTTCTGGAGCTTCCGGATCATGATTCTCGCCGGCTGTTTGATGATCGTGCTTGGGATGTACGGAACGTATTTGGCATGGCGCAAAAAGCTTGAGAACCCCAAAAACAACTGGTTCTACCGTGTCATGTTGTGGTCGATTTCGCTGCCGTTTATTGCGAACACCTCCGGCTGGATTATGACGGAGATCGGGCGTCAGCCATGGACGGTATTTGGCTTGATGCAGACCGCGGATAGCGTATCGCCAAGCGTCACCGGCGGACAAATTCTGTTCTCCCTGATTGCCTTCACGCTCATTTATGGGGCGCTTGGCGCGGTGATGGCTTACTTGTTCGTGAAAGTGATCAAGAAAGGACCCAATGAGATCGCCATCACCAGCCGTGATCAGGTCGGGGATCCATTTGGTAAGGAGGGATATCATGTCTCTTAATGAGCTTTGGTTTGTCCTTGTCGCGGTGTTGTTTGTGGGGTTCTTCTTCTTGGAAGGCTTCGACTTCGGGGTGGGAATGAGCACCAAGTTTTTGGCCAAGAATGATATGGAACGCCGGGTTCTGATCAACTCGATTGGCCCGTTCTGGGATGCGAACGAAGTTTGGCTGCTGACCGCCGGTGGCGCGATGTTCGCCGCTTTTCCGAACTGGTACGCCACGTTGTTCAGCGGCTACTATACACCGCTTGTCGTTTTGCTTCTCGCCTTGATTGCGCGGGGCGTTGCCTTTGAGTTTCGCGGCAAGGTGGACAGCGGCAAATGGAAAGGCACCTGGGACTGGGCGATCTTCCTCGGCAGCCTGTTGCCTCCGTTCCTGCTGGGCGTTGTGTTCTCCGGCCTGCTGAAGGGCTTGCCGATTGGCGAAGACATGGAAATGAAGGCCGGACTGTTTGATATGGTGAACCTGTACACGTTGATCGGCGGGATCACGGTTGTGATGCTGTGCCTCGTTCACGGGCTGCTGTTTGCCTCCTTGCGGACGACCGGCAGCTTGCAAGAACGTGCCCGTAAGCTGGCTCACAAGCTGCTTATTCCGCTGGCCGCCCTGTTCGTGATCTTTGGCGTGCTGACGTACTTCGAAACCGACGTATTTGAAGTGCGCGGCTTGCTGATCAGCCTGGTGGCTGTACTGGGCGTCGTTGCTTTTGTCCTGGCAGGCTGGTTTATTCGTAAGCAAAAAGACGGCTGGGCGTTTGGCATGACCGGTGCGATGATCGCTTTGTCGATTGCTGCGGTATTTGTGGGGCTATTCCCACGGGTGATGGTCAGCTCGATTAGCGATGCGTTCTCCTTAACGATCGATACCGCTTCTTCCGGCCACTACTCGCTGAAAGTCATGACGATCGTCGCATGCAGCTTATTGCCATTCGTGTTAGGCTATCAAATATGGAGCTATTTCGTATTCCATAAACGCGTACACGAGAAGGAGCATTTAGAATATTAATGGGACGCGGATTAATGAAAATCGCGGGGATCAAGCAGGTCATGATGATCATGGCCTTGCTGACCCTCGTTCAGAGCTTTGCAATCATCTGGCAGGCCAAATGGTTGGCGGAGGTGATCTCCGCCCTGTTTGCCGGGGCCAAGCTGCAGGAACAAGCCGGCGGGGCCGGCTTGTTCCTGCTTGCTTTTATCGTCCGTCAGGGCTGCGGCATGATGCAGCAGAAAATAGCGTATGCTTTTGCCGAAGAGACGGGACGAAGCTTGCGGGAGCGGGTGCTGGAGAAGTTGTTTCAGCTGGGGCCGCGTTTTGCCGGGACCGCGGGAACCGGGAATTTGGTGACGTTGGTGCTTGAAGGGGTGACCAAGTATCGCAATTACCTGGAATTGTTCCTGCCGCGCATGCTGGCCACGGGAATCACCCCGATCTTGATTTTGGCTTATGTGTATAAGCTCGATCTGGCTTCCGGGATCATCCTGACGATTACGATGCCGATTCTGATCGCCTTTATGATCCTGATCGGGCTGGCGGCGCGCAAGCAGACTGAGCGGCAGTTGAAATCGTACCGGACGTTGTCGAACCATTTCGTGGATTCGCTGCGCGGGCTGGAGACGCTCAAGTTCTTGGGACGCAGCAAATCGCATGTCACGTCGATCGAACGGGTCAGCGACGCTTACCGGTCAGCGACGATGAAGACGTTGCGGGTTGCCTTCCTGTCCTCGTTTGCTTTGGACTTCTTTACGATGTTATCCGTTGCTTCGGTGGCGGTCAGCTTGGGGCTTCGATTGGTGAATGGCGAGATGGTGCTGTTGCCGGCCTTGACCGTGCTGATTCTGGCGCCGGAGTACTTCCTGCCCGTTCGGATGGTTGGCGCTGACTTCCATGCCACCCAGGACGGGAAGGCGGCAGGCGAAGCGATGAACGAGATCATCGCCACTGCGGATGAGGAGGCGGCGAAGGCGGCACCGGTTCCGGCCGGTATGAACTGGACGTGGGCACCGGAAAGCACGTTAAGCCTGCGCGGGGTTGGCGTCGTTCACGAGGAGGAAGCTAGGCCTTCCTTGGCTGAAGTGAACTTGACGCTGGGCGGCATGGGCAAAATCGGCATCATCGGCGAAAGCGGGGCCGGCAAATCGACATTGATCGATGTGCTTGGCGGTTTTCTGCGGCCAACTTCGGGCCGGTTGGTGCTGAACGGCACCGAACTGGGGGATTTGAGTGCGCAGGGCTGGCGGGAGCAAATCACCTACATCCCGCAGAAACCGTATATTTTCAGTGGGAGCTTGGAGGAAAATATCCGCTTTAATGCGCCGGAAGCCACGCGGGAAGAGGTGGAGCGCGCGGTGAAGGCAGCCGGTCTGGACGGGCTCGTGCGCAGCTTGCCGGGCGGGCTAAACGAGCGGATTGGCGGCGGTGGTCGTCCATTGAGCGGTGGTCAGGAGCAGTGTGTGGCGCTGGCCCGGGCTTTGCTTAGTAAGCGGCCGGTGATTTTGCTCGATGAACCGACGGCGCATTTGGACATCGAGACGGAATATGAGCTGAAGAACACGATGCTGCCTCTGTTTGAAGGGAAGCTGGTGATTTTGGCGACCCATCGGCTGCACTGGATGCGCGAAATGGATCGGATCGTTGTCATGGAGCAGGGCCGAGTGGCTGAGGCAGGGACGCATGCCGAGCTGATGGCCAAGCGCGGAGCTTATTATCGGTTAGCGGCGGCGCAGCGGGAGGAGATCAAATGAAGCAGGAGTCCTGGGTTCGGCCTTATTTTCAATTGTATAGCGGCCGGTTTGCGTTATATCTGATTCTGGGCGTGTTAACGCTGGTTTCCGCCGGGATGTTGATGTTCACTTCCGGTTTCTTGATCTCGAAATCGGCGTTGCAGCCCTATAATATCTTGCTTGTGTATGTACCGATCGTTGGCGTTCGCACGTTTGGGATCGGGCGGGCGGTGATTCATTATGTCGAACGGTTGGTTGGACATGACACAGTGCTGCGGATTTTGGCGAAAATGCGCGTGCGGCTCTATCGCGTGCTGGAACCGCAGGCTTTGTTCATCCGCTCCCGATTCCGGACGGGCGATATTCTTGGCGCCCTTGCCGATGATATTGAGCAGCTGCAGAACGTGTATATCCGCACCGTCTTTCCGAGCGTAGTGGCGTTGATCCTCTATGCGGCCGTGATCGTGGCCATGGGCGTGTTCGACGTGACGTTTTCACTGCTGTTAGCTGCGTATATCCTTGTGCTCGTCGTCGTGCTCCCGTACATTTCGCTGCGGTTGACGAAGCGGACGAACGAGGAGGTCAAGCAAGAACGGAACGGGCTGTACCAGAAGCTGACCGATGCCGTCATGGGGATCGGCGATTGGGTGATCAGCGGCCGTTCGGCGGAGTTCCTTGCTTCCTATGCGGAGGATGAGGTCGCGGTGGCGCGCAAGGACCGCAAGCTGCGGGCTTGGGCCCGCTGGCGCAGCTTTATCGGCCACTTCGTCGTGGGCCTCGTCGTCGTATCGATGGTGTATTGGGCCGGCGGCGAAGCGGCGGCCGGTCGGATCGATGCCACGCTGATTGCGGCGTTTGTGCTGATCGTGTTCCCGCTGTCGGACGCGTTCTTGCCGGTGTCCGAAGCGGTGGAGCGCACGCCGCAATACCGCGTGTCGCTGGACCGGCTCGCCCGGATCTCGGGCGGCGACAGCGCCAGCGCGAGCCCAGCGGCGGCGGGTGGCCCGCGTCCAGGCGCAGCGGGTGGGCCGATCCGCCCCGGCGTGACCGGGGGCGGCGGCGCTGGGCTGGCTGTGGCGGGCGGAGTTTCCCGCACCGCCGAGGTGCGGCTGCGCGGCGTCCGCTTCGCCTACGCCGCGGAAGACGCCGATTCCGTGGACGGCGTCTCGCTGGACATCCCGCAGGGCAAGCGGGTGATGGTGATCGGCCGCAGCGGCGCCGGGAAGTCGACGCTGCTGAAGCTGATCCAGGGGGCGCTTGCCCCAAGCGCAGGCACGGTCGAAATTAACGACATCCCAGCCGCCGCCTACGGCGAGCGGATGCCGGAAGTCATCTCCGTGCTGAATCAAAGCCCCCACTTGTTCGACACCACGGTGGCGAACAACATCCGGCTCGGCCGGCCTACGGCTACGGACGAGGAGATCGCGCGGGCCGCGCAGGCGGCGCAGCTCGGCCCGTTGATTGCGGCGCTGCCGCAGGGGCTGGACACGCCGATGCGTGAGACCGGCCAGCGGTTCTCCGGCGGCGAACGGCAGCGCGTCGCCCTGGCGCGGATCCTCCTGCAGGATACGCCTGTGCTCATCCTCGATGAGCCAACCGTCGGCCTCGATCCGCGCACGGAACGCGAGCTGCTGGCGACGATCTTCTGCTCGACGCAGGGCAAGTCGCTCATCTGGGTGACGCACCACCTTGTTGGTGCCGAAAAGATGGACGAGATCGTGTTCATGGAGCACGGACGGATCGTGATGCGCGGCAGCCATGCGGAGCTGCTAGCCCGTGAACCGCGGTACCGCAATTTGTACCGGCTGGATTGTCCGGAGGAGTAAGACACATACTAAAAATAAGGCGGCGATGCAAGGGAAACCGGCATCGCCGTTTTTTAGATTTAAGAAAAGTATAGCAAGATGTCCGAACTGCAAAAGTACATTTGATTTCCGCCAAATTCCGGCCGATGAGCCCTTTGAGCTGCAAAAGTGCAGTTGATTTCGGCTAATTTTGCCCTGGAACCACGAAATCGTTGAAATGAACTGCACTTTTACATCCCATTCGCCTTTTTTCGGTCAAAATGGGTGAAATGAACTGTACTTTTACATTTGGAGGGTCGTTTAGAGGGCGTTTGCGCTTCACTTCAGTCGCCTGCATCCTTGGTTGGAACGTCTGAGGTGTTTGGGGAGTTTTTGTAGTCTGGATTGGGGCGTCGTGGTGTCTCGCATGGGTCGTTTTGGTGTCTTTACTTAGGTTGTTTGTCACCACACTTTATTCGTCTGCAGCTCATGCGGCCCTACCTTGCTCATCAGCGGCTTCGCTTTACTGTCAGCGCCTCACTTTGCGTAACTGCAACTTCACTTTGCCCGTCTGTCGCCCCGCTTGGCTCATCAGCCCCCGTTTCGGGCACCACTATAACCACTATAGGAAGGGACTAGTTATATTACTCAATAAATAGCCTTTTCTGCTTCCGTTTTCACAAGGGAGCCGATATAATGGTTCTTAATATATTTACATGAGGTGTAAGCTATAAGAGTTTGGGTTTGGTCAATCCCAATCGGGTATAGCCTGAAAAATGCAGCTAACGGGGTGAGGGGATGGAGCTCAGACAAATCCAATACTTTATCGAGGCGGCCAAGCTGGAGCATGTGACGGAAGCGTCGTATGCGCTGCATGTGTCGCAGTCGGCGGTCAGTCGGCAAATCTTTAAGCTGGAGGCAGAGCTAGGCGTCGATCTGTTTGTCCATGAAGGCCGGAAGGTGAAGCTGACACCCATCGGCCGGCAGTTCCTGCAGCATATGGAGCAAATGATGAAGGTCCTTGAGCAGGCGCGACAGGAAATTAACGAGTATCTGGATCCGGAGCGCGGGACGGTCCGCATCGGTTTCCCGAGCAGTCTGGCGGCCAACCTGGTGCCGACGGTGGTGTCGGCGTTTCGGCGCCGGTATCCGGAGGTGCATTTTCAACTGCAGCATGGGTCGTATCGGGAGCTGCTGGACTGGGTCGGCGGCGGCTTGATGAATCTGGCCATGATTGGTCCGGTGCCCCAAGGGGAACCCCAAGTCACAGGGGAAATGTTATTCCGCGAAAAGTTCAAGGTGCTGTTGCCTGCCGGACATCGCTTGGCTGACCGTGAATCCGTGGGGCTGGACGAACTGCGGGAGGATGTATTCGTATTATTCCCGAAAGGCTTTGTTCTGCGGGAAATCGTGGTGGACGCCTGCGACAAAATCGGATTTCAACCAAAGGTGTCGTTTGAAGGGGATGATCTGGACGCGATTAAGGGGCTGGTGTCCGCCGGGCTGGGGTTGACGTTGCTTCCGGAGATTGCGCTCGGCGAGCATATTCCTTCCACGATCGTGTCGCTGCCGATGATGGAGCCTCAGGTCACCCGGGACGTTGGGGTGATCATTCCGGCGAATCGCGAGCTCGCGCCGACGGAAAAGCTGTTTTATGATTTTTTGAAAGAGAACCTGCCGTTGTCATGCGGAAATTAGGATTCATCGAAAAATGATATCGATAAGGGCCGTGAATTTTGTCACTTGCACGGTCCTTTTTTCTTGAAAATGTGTTACAATTTATTCGGATTGTTTAGGTTTAAGATGTGCAAATTTTCACTAACTTAAAATGGGTTATAGGCATCCAAAGGAGGAACACTATGCTTGAACAGAAGTTCGGCTAGCGAATCCTCAGATTATCGCAAAGGAGAATCGAATATGTCAGAGACAGTTACAGAAACAAAAACGGAGCAATCCGTAGCTGGTACCGCAAGTGGGCAGCAGGAGCTCCTGGAGCAGCTCTTGAAGCCGGAGGTGCAGCAATCGCTGACCGCTCTGGTTGAGCAGCTTCCCAAATTAAATGAGCTCGTTGGAGTTTTGACGAAAACGTATGATTTTGCCAAAGCGGTGGCGACGGATGAAATTCTGAAGAATGACACGGTAGGCGCCATTTCGGAAATTGCCGGGCCAGTTGTTGGCAAGGTGAAGCATTTGGCGGCTAACGTCATCGAAGCGAAGGATCGTGCCGAGGACAGCCAAGAAGTCATTGGCGTGTTTGGGTTGATGAAGATGCTGAAGGACCCGCAAACGCAAAAGCTGCTCCGGTTCGTTAACGCGTATCTTCAAGTGTCCGGTGAACGGGACCGCCAACAAAACTAACGGAGGAATACGATTATGTCAAAACATATTTTAATTTTGGGCGCCGGCTATGGCGGCGTACTCAGCGCATTGTCGGCCCGTAAGTTTATGGATAAATCGCAGGCGCGGATCACGGTGGTGAACCAATATCCGACGCATCAAATCATTACGGAGCTGCATCGCCTTGCCGCAGGCAGCATTTCCGAACGCGCGGTGTCCTTGCCGCTCGATAAGCTGTTTAAAGGCAAAGACATCGATTTGCGGATCGCTAAGGTTGAGAGTTTTTCTGTCGACAAAAAAGAAGTTAAGCTCTCCGACGGTACTGTGTTGTCTTATGACGCCCTTGTGGTTGGTCTGGGCAGCATTACTGCGTATTTCGGCATCCCGGGCTTGGAGAAGCACAGCATGGTGCTGAAATCGGCGGACGATGCCAAACGGATTTATGCGCATATCGAATCGCGTATTCGCGAATATGCGGCAAGCGGCAACGAAGCCGATGCTACGATCGTGATCGGCGGCGGCGGATTGACTGGCGTCGAGCTGGTTGGCGAAATCGCGGATAAGCTGCCGGAACTGACGAAGAAATACGGCGTACCTCAAAGCGAGATCAAGCTCATGCTCGTGGAAGCTGGACCTAAGATCTTGCCGGTGCTGCCGGACGAGTTGATCGAGCGCGCCACAGCCAGCCTCGAGAAACGCGGCGTGAAGTTCTTGACCGGCTTGCCGGTGACCAATGTGGAAGGCAACACGATCGATCTCAAGGATGGGCAAAAGATCGTGGCCAACACCTTCGTTTGGACGGGCGGCGTGCAAGGCAATCCGCTAGTTGGCGAATCGGGACTGGAAGTGAACCGCGGCCGTGCTTCGGTGAATGAATTCCTGCAGTCCGTCTCCCATCCGGACGTATTCGTTGCGGGTGACAGCGCCGTATTTATGGGTCCGGACGGTCGTCCTTACCCGCCGACAGCGCAAATCGCTTGGCAAATGGGCGAGCTGATCGGTTACAATCTGTTTGCGTATCTCAACGGCAAGACGATGAACGCATTCAGCCCGATCAACTCCGGTACGCTGGCTTCGCTCGGACGCAAAGACGCTGTAGCGACCATCGGGGCAAGCAATACCCAGTTGCGCGGGTTGCCAGCTACGTTGATGAAGGAAGCAAGTAACATCCGCTATCTGTCCCACATCAAAGCGCTGGATGCATTGGCTTACTAAAGCTCCTTAAATACAAAGCGTCGCCCAAGAGGATGAATCCTCTGGGCGACGCTTTTTTTTACGTTATGCTCTTTATACAACCCCGTGAGCGATCATTGCGTCAGCGACTTTCAGGAAGCCGGCAATGTTGGAGCCGACAACCAGGTTGTCGTCATAACCGTATTCTTTAGCCGCGTTTACGCTGCTTTGGTAGATGTTGCGCATAATGTCCTTCAGCTTAGCATCCACTTCCTCAAACGACCAGGCGAGTCTTGCGCTGTTTTGTGCCATTTCCAGAGCGGAAACGGCAACCCCGCCGGCATTTGCAGCCTTAGCTGGTCCGAAGTATACGTCATTGTTCAGATAAACTTCGATAGCTTCCAGCGTGGACGGCATGTTGGCTCCTTCAGCTACATATTTGACGCCGTTGGCCACCAGCAGTTTCGCCGAAGCTTCGTTGATTTCGTTTTGCGTTGCGCAAGGCAAGGCGATGTCGCAAGGGATGCTCCAAATATTTTGGCAGCCTTCTACATATTCAGCAGTAGGATGCTCGTTCACGTATTCCTTGATCCGCTTGCGTTCTACTTCTTTCAAACGCTTCACTGTTGCAAGATTAATGCCGTTCTTGTCGTAGACATATCCGTTCGAGTCACTGCAAGCTACGACCTTCGCGCCAAGCTGTTGTGCCTTCTCAATCGCGTAGATCGATACGTTCCCGGAACCGGAGACGACGACGGTTTTCCCGGCGAAGCTATCGCCCCGACTCGCCAGCATTTCGCTGGTGAAGTAAACCAGCCCGTAGCCGGTAGCTTCAGTCCGCGTCAAGCTGCCGCCGTAGTTCAAGCCTTTCCCCGTCAATACGCCGGTTTCATTGCCATACAGCCGTTTGTATTGACCGAACATGTAGCCGATTTCCCGAGCGCCAACGCCAATATCGCCTGCAGGCACGTCGGTGTCTGGACCGATGTATTTGGACAGCTCCGTCATGAAGCTTTGGGTAAAGCGCATCACTTCGAGATCGGATTTGCCTTTCGGATCGAAGTCAGATCCGCCTTTGCCGCCGCCGATTGGCTGGCCGGTCAACGAGTTCTTGAAAATTTGTTCAAACCCAAGGAATTTGATGATGCTGGCATTGACAGACGGGTGAAAACGAAGTCCGCCTTTATAAGGACCAATCGCACTGTTAAATTGAACCCGGAAGCCGCGGTTCACTTGCACTTTGCCTTGGTCATCCACCCAAGGGACGCGGAAAGTGATCATTCGTTCCGGCTCGACGATGCGTTCGAGAATCCCATGCTCTTGATATTTCGGATGTTTGGCGAATACAGGAACCAGTGAGTCAAGGATTTCCTTGACGGCCTGATGGAATTCCGATTCCCCTGGATTCCGTTTTTGAACGGTCTCGTATACCTGATCTACATATTTGCGAGCCGCCTCCAGGCCTGCTTCGCGTTGCTGTGTTAAAGCCATGATCCACTCCACCTTTCTGATGTGCGTAATCGGATGAGTACGTTCACCATTTCACGATAATTATGACCTCTATTGTAATATTGATGTCAGCTATTAACAAAGCTAATTTGAGATCAACTTGATGATCGAATGAGATGAACTGGAGCGGAAGAACGGCTTTGTGGCAAGGCGGAACAGGAGTATTATGTCCGGGGAATGGGCGGTTCAGACAAAAAAGACCGGCTCCACAGGATCCCTCCATGCGGTTCCGGTCGTTCTGATTTTTAAGGAAATTACTTCTGGAAAGAGTTCCAATAAGTTACTTGGTCTACCGACAAACGCGCCGTTGCATGAGCTGGTTTTGCCGCTTTACCAATCGCGATCAGCAAGATCGGTTTCAACGTTTCCGGTACGTCAAATGCTTCGGCAAATTGCTCCGCATTGTATCCGCCCATAGGTACCGTGTCGTAGCCTTTAGCTTTGGCGATCAGCATCAGTTGCATCGACACCAGTCCAGCGTCCAACAGATTGACTTGATGCAAACGTTCCGGTCCCATGCCGCCATAGCCTTTTTGCAGACGCTCCACAAAATTATTTTTGACCTCCTCCGTCATTGCACCCAGCCGCACAGACTCGGAATAAATCTCTTCGGCCCGTTCATACGAACGAAGATCGCCCAATACCGCAATGACAGCCGAGGAATCCACAACCTGCTGCTGATTGTTGGCGATCGGGAGCAGCTTTTGCTTCAGCTCAGGCTCGTCGATGATCAAGAAACGCCATGGCTGCAGATTGGACGAGGATGGAGCGGACAAAGAAAGCTCGATGATCTCTTTCAGTTCCTCGCGTGGGATTTTTACAGATGGGTCGTAAACCCGAACAGAATGTCTTTCTTTGAGTACGGTATAAAAATCTTTTGCGTCCACTTGATTTAACGTGCTCATTTTCTCTCCATCCTTTCATTTTCTTTTTTTTCCTGTGACTAGTATAAATCGCAACTGTAATAATATCAAGTACAGTTAATGAAGTGAGAAGGCAGAGTCCCAAAACTTGTGGTTCCTTAAGATAAACAGTATCTTAAAGAGGTAGTTGGTCGATTACAGTTTGATCATACAGGGAGGGGTACATATGGCATTGCAGATCGGAATCGTTGGAACAGGTTGGTTTAGCAAGGTGCATGGGGACATTTTGGCAGGTCTGGACGGCGTTCGCGTGACAGGGGTTACCGGAACGACGGCCGCAAAAGCACAGGCCCTGGCGGACCGCTACCCAGGGGCGATTGGCTTCGGGAACCTAACGGATATGCTGGACTCGTTGAAGCTGGATGCTGTTTACCTCTGTATCCCGCCAATGGCGCACGGGGAGATTGAAACCGAGCTGATCGAGCGGGGCATTCCCTTTTTCGTGGAGAAGCCGCTGGCTGCGGACTTGGAGACGCCGCAACGAATCCTCTCGCGGTTGGAGCAAAAGCCGTTAGTTCATGCGGTAGGCTATCATTTTCGTTATAAAGAATCGATCCGTCAGCTGAAGGAATCGCTGGAAGGCCGGAAGGTTGGGATGGCTTTAGGCACTTGGATGGGCGATATGCCGCAAGTGGCCTGGTGGCGTAGCCAAGAGGGTTCCGGCGGACAGTTCGTGGAACAGACGACCCATATTGTAGACCTGCTTCGCTATACCGCCGGCGAGGTCCGGGAGGTGTATGCCGCCTACGGTAATCGCATGGTGCAGGAACGCTTCGATAACGTCACCGTCCCGGATGTTGGTACCGTCACGATGAAGCTGCAAAGCGGGGCGGTTGCTACCATCTCCAATACCTGTATCTTGCCCGGCGGCGTATCTGAGGTAGGGCTGAAATTGTATACCGATGCCGGTATTTTGTCTTGGAGCCCGGAACGGCTGGAGATCGATCTGCCGGGGACCAAGACGGCCTACACGGGGAAGGACAACCCCTACTTAGCTGAAACGGAGGCGTTTATCCATGCCCTGCGTACCGGCGATACGTCGCGGATCTTGTCCGATTATGCCGATGCTGTGAAAACGCAGCAGATCACCTGTGCCGCCCTGGAGTCGGCCCGGACGGGGAATCCGGTTTGCATTGGGGAGTAAGGAAAAATTTTTTTCTCCATCTTATCCTGATTCTGTCTAGAGGAAAAGGAGAGACGAGGGAATGAAGGGAAATCTAGCCCAAAATTGACCAGCCTCCGCAAGGAAGGCATCGTCCAGGTCAGCCGCAAAGGCTTCGTTATTCGGAATCTTCAGGCCTTGAAGGAAAAGGTGTGCGTCAAAGAAAATTGTCCGCATTGCCGCAGTCTGAAGGGCGTAAGGCAAGGGGGTCTTTGATTTTAAGCGACAAAAAAAGAGCCCCGCTTCGGCGAGGCTTCAAGCATCAATATATGAAATTTGGAGGAACCTAAACGAAGTACCCTGATTGGCTGAAAGTGCCGTAGGGCTAGAAGTGCAACACAGCGATCAGCATCGGAGCGACCCCTAATGTAAACAGGGCGGCCAGGATCATGGAGATGCTGGAGATCGTCCCGGTCAAAGTGCTGAGCTCAAACGCCTTGGACGTTCCGGTGCCATGGGCACTGGTGCCGAACAATACGCCTCGGGCAACCTCGCCTTCAATGCGGAACAGTCTCATCACGAGCGGTCCCAGCATGGCACCAAGCAAGCCGGTCAAAATAACAAAGACCGCGGTAATATTCGGCACGCCGCCGATCACCTGCGATACATTCATCGCGATAGGTGTCGTAATTGAACGTGGAATCAAGCTGTTAATCAATTGGGCGTCCAGATGCAGCCATTCCGCCAGAAAAGCCGAAGAGAACATCGCGACTACCGAGCCGCTAAGTACGCTAATGAGAATTTCTACAGCGTGTTTTTTCAGGACGTTGTAGTATTTGTACAGCGGAACGGCAAACGCGATCGTCGCTGGCTGCAGCAGGCTGCTCAGCCATTTTCCGCCGGTATGATAAGTTTCATAAGGAATCTGCGCCCAGAGTAAGCCGATCACCAGAATCAACGGGGTAATCAGCAACGGGGACAGATACACTCTTGGCCGTATCCGATACAGCCGTTTAGATAAAGCATAGATAATGAGGGTAGAAGCTAAACATAGTGCGCCAATGATCATGAGGTTCGGCCCTCCTTTCGTTTTTCGATGCGTGTGGCCACAAGCCCGGAGCAAACCATAACGATGACGGTGCTCAGGATGACCACAATCAAGATCCGTACGCCTTCACTTTCGAGTAAAGGAATGTATTGCATGACGCCGACGGCAGCAGGAACGAAGAACAGCAGCAGCTCGGCCAGCAGCCAATTGGCGCCCCGTTCAATCCATTTCAGCTTGACGACGCCTGTTTTTAACAAGATAAACAGCACGGCAATGCCAATAATGGAACCCGGTATCGGTAAATGGAGCAGCTCCGCGACCTTATTCAAGGCCATCGCGGCGAAGAACAGGATGGCGACTTGAACAATCCCGATGCCGATCTCTTTCATCTTGTTCATTTCAGCGGCTCCCTTCTTGTTTTGGTTAGTAATGAAATTTTACATCGATTATTTTCATGAGTAAAATGAATATACAGAATAAATACCATTCCAATCTGTTATAGAAAATCGAGTTAAAGGGGAGCAGGCGGTTGGATATCCGACAAATGCAGGTTTTAATCGAAGTCGCACGGCTGCGCAGCTTCACGAAGGCGGCTGAGGCGCTGTATATCACGCAACCTACCATCAGCAAAACGATCAAGGCGTTGGAGGAGGAGCTTGGGGTGGTGCTGTTTGACCGCGTTGGCAAAAAGATCGAGCTGACCGATGCGGGACGGATTATCGCTACGCAAGCCCAACAGATCGTGACCTCCTTCCAGAATCTGATGGCAGAGCTTGACGACTTACGAAATTTAAAGAAGGGACATCTTCGCATCGGGCTGCCGCCGATGGTGGGGGCGAGCTTTTTTCCGAGGGTGATTGGGGAGTTTCATCAACGTTATCCCGACATTACGATCCAATTATTTGAGGACGGCGCCAAAAAAGTAGAGCAAGACGTTGCCAAGGGATCATTGGATGTGGGCGTGGCCGTACTGCCGACGGTGGAGGCGGAGCTGAGCTATTTTCCGTTCGTTGAGGAGAAGCTGAATTTGGTCGTCCATCCCTCGCACCGGCTGGCAGAACGGGAATGCGTGGAATTGGCCGAGCTGGCCCCGGACGGGTTCGTGTTGTTCCGTGAGGACTTTACGCTGCATGACCGCATTATCGGGGCGTGCGCGAAGGTCGGGTTTCATCCGCATATCATCTACGAGAGCTCCCAATGGGATCTGATCAGTGAAATGGTGGCCGTCGGCCTCGGCATCACTTTACTGCCGGAAACGATTTGCCGCGAAATCGACGACGAGGGCGTGCGGATTATCCCGCTCGTCAACCCGGTGATTCCGTGGAAGCTTGGCATCATTTGGCGTGACGATCGGTATTTGTCTTTTGCCACCCGCGAATGGATCCGGTTTGCACAGGAAGTCCTGACGCCCCATCCGGAATAAATTTGAATGAGTATGTGGTGAGCTGTTGCTTGAAAAGGTGCATATTTCCCGGGAATTTGACAGATAGTAAGGGCGCATGTCGAATTTCGATTACCTTGAAAAGCATGAAGGAGAGACAGCTGTGAAGTTTGCTTTAATCTGTTCATTGCTGGTCGGTTTGCTGTTCGGGACAGGGGTCCCTGTTGCGGATGCTCAAGCGGACGTCGCTCATCATTTCGGATTCAAAAAAAGCGTCGGCGGTCAGCTCCCCTCCATTAATGAGGAAGGGTTCAAAGATATCATCGATAAGCACGGCGCGATTTTCTTCGGAGATCCCTCGCGCAAAGAACTATTCCTGACGTTTGACAACGGATACGAGAACGGTTATACCGCCCTGATCCTGGATACGTTGAAGGCGAAGAAGGTGCCGGCGATATTTTTTGTCACTGGCCACTACATCAAGGATCAGCCGGAGCTGCTAAAGCGCATGGTCGCCGAAGGTCATCTGATCGGCAACCACTCCTGGAGCCACCCGGATATGACGACGATCTCCGACGCCCAAATTCGGGAAGAACTGGAGAAGGTAAAACAAGCCACGGCACAGGTCACCGGGCAGGCTAAGATGGACTTCTTGCGCCCGCCTCGCGGGATATTCAGCGATCGGACGCTTCGTGTAACGAAGGAGTTGGGGTATACGAATGTTTTCTGGTCCGTGGCCTATAAGGACTGGGATGTGAACGATCAACGCGGAGCGGATTATGCTTACCAGAAGGTGGTATCGCAGTTGCATCCCGGCGCCGTGATCCTCCTGCACTCCGTCTCCAAGGACAATGCAGCGGCTCTGGGAGCCATCATCGATGAAGCCCGCCGGCAAGGCTACGAGTTCAAGAGTCTGTATGAGCTGAAACCGGGGCAATCGCGTCCTTCACTCTGATTCCCATTTTAGACCGTAACAATCGGGCGTTCGTCCGGTTGTGCGGTCTTTTTTTGTATCTATGTCTGAAATTTGACGGCGCTTGACTTCACTTCGGCAGGTTATTATAATTAGGCTTGCGAATTAATAGTATACCTAATTATTAAGTTATGAAAATAAATCGACGGGAGGGATTGATTTGTTCACCGGTGACAACTCGCAGGCGCATCGACTGCTGAAGACGTTTCACCGCTTTCGGAGAATGGATCTTAGCAAACTAACACCATCGGAGTTTAAACCAAGCGAAGTCCGATTGATGTTTTATATTTTGCATGGCATGGAGAAGGATGAGCGCGGAGTAACGGTCTCGGAGCTGAGCGCGATGCTAGAGGTCGCTTCCCCGACGGTCACGCCGCTGGTTCGCAGCTTGGAAGAGCGCGGGATGGTATTGCGTTATAACGACAAGGAGGATCGCCGGGCGGTTCGCGTCAAACTGACGGAGCAAGGAATCGCACAGGTCAAGGAGATCGCCAAGAAAAGGTCGGCCCAAATCCAGGGATTGGTTGAGTACCTAGGCGAGGAGAAGAGCCAGCAGTTAATTGAACTGTTGGAGCAGGTTTACACGTATATGGAAATGAGGGCCAATCCGAATAGAAGCCAAGAGCAATGATACGAATCGAACATGTGGAGATGATGGAAATTGATCAAGCTTTTCCGCAATTTGAAACCATACCGCTGGCTTGTGGTGGCGGTGCTTGTATTTGTCTTCTTTCAGACCTTATCCGAGCTGTATTTGCCGACGCTGATGTCCGACATCGTTGATAATGGGGTCGTGAATGGAGACACACCGTATATTTGGAAAATCGGCGGTCTGATGCTGCTGGTTGCGCTTGGAGGAATGGCCTGTTCCATCGCCGCCAGCTACTATTCCGCTAAAGCGTCAACGGGGTTCGGGAAGCTGCTCCGGGGCAAGGTGTTCAAGCATGTGTCGAACTTTTCACTGGAGGAGTTTGATCGCATCGGTACCGCCTCACTGATCACCCGTACGACCAACGATATTACCCAAGTTCAGCAAGTGCTGATTATGATGCTGCGGATGATGGTCATGGCGCCGATGATGTGTCTGGGCGGCATTATTATGGCCGTCTCGAAGGACGCCACGCTGTCGCTGGTGCTGGTGGTGATTCTGCCGGTCTTGGCCGGAGCGATCTTCCTGATCGCACGGAAAGGGCTGCCTTTATTTAAAGCGATCCAGAAAAAAATCGATAAGCTGAATCTCGTCATGCGCGAAAGCCTGACCGGGATTCGCGTCATCCGTTCGTTTAATCGGACGGACTATGAGAGCAAACGGTTCGACGCGGCGAACCTCGATTTGACCGATACGTCGATCAAGGTCAACAAAATCATGGCTTTTATGATGCCGGTCATGATGCTGGTCATGAACCTGTCTTCCGTAGCGATCATCTGGTTTGGCGGGCTGCGGATCAATTCCGAGCATATGCAAGTCGGCGATTTGATGGCGTTTCTGCAATACGCGATGCAAATCATGTTCTCGCTGGTGATGGTATCGATGATGTTCGTGATGATTCCGCGGGCGTCGGCTTCGGCCATCCGGATCAATGAAGTGCTGGATATGGTTCCGGTGATCAAGGATTCCGCGAAGGGCAAATCGGCGACAGAAGCCCAAGGGCTGGTCGAATTCCAAAACGTGACCTTCAGCTATCCAGGCGCGGAGCAACCGGCGGTGCAGGATATTACGTTTACCGCCAAGCCGGGTCAGGTCACGGCGATCATCGGCGGGACGGGCTCCGGGAAATCAACGTTGATCAGCTTGATCCCGCGGTTTTACGATGTGCAGAAGGGAAGTGTCCGGGTGGACGGTGTGGATGTCCGCGATATGACCCAGGAGGAGCTGCGCAGCAAAATTGGGTTTGTCCCGCAAAAAGCGGTGTTGTTCACCGGAACGATCAGCGAAAACATCCGTTATGGCAAAGAGGATGCAAGCGACGAAGAAGTGCGGCGCGCCGCGGATATTGCCCAGGCGACCGACTTTATTTCCAAGATGGAGCAAGGTTTTGAATCCCCGATCGCTCAAGGCGGCACTAACGTGTCCGGCGGACAAAAGCAACGGCTGTCGATTGCGCGCGCTTTGGTTCGTCCGGCGGAGATTTATATTTTTGACGACAGCTTCTCAGCGCTGGACTTCAAGACCGATGCGAAGCTGAGGGCTGCTTTGAAGGAAGAGACGAAGGATGCCACAGTCATTATCGTCGCGCAGCGGGTGAGCACTGTGCTTGACGCTGACCAAATCATCGTCATGAACGAAAGTCAAATCGCGGGCATCGGCACGCACCAAGAATTGATGCAAACTTGCGATGTCTATAAAGAAATCGTGTATTCGCAGCTTTCGGAGGAGGAGATCGCATGAGTCGGGAGCAATCATCTGGTAAACGCGGATTCGGCGGTCCTCGTCCCGGGCATGGTCCGGGTCCTGGCGGCCCCGGCATGGGGATGCCGGTGGAGAAAGCGAAGGATTTCAAAGGAACCCTAAGACGGTTGATCCGGTACTTAAGACCGCATAAATATCAATTAGTGGCCGTATTCGTGATGGCCATCCTGAGCACCCTGTTCAGCATCTTTAGCCCGAAGGTGATGGGGAAGGCGACGACCAAGCTGTTTGAAGGAATCGTCGCGAAGGTTCAAGGGGTTCCCGGCGCGGAGATCGACTTTCAATATATATGGCACATCATCATGGTTTTGATCGGACTGTATGTGCTGAGTGCGTTGTTTAGCTATTTCCAGCAGTATTTGATGGCTGGCGTGGCCCAGAAGACGGTGTATGACCTGCGGAAGGACGTGAATGCCAAGCTCAACAAGCTGCCGCTAAAATACTTTGACGCCCGGACGCACGGGGAAATTCTCAGCCGGGTCACCAATGACGTAGACAACATTGCCGGTACGTTGCAGCAAAGCTTGACACAGCTGATTACCTCGATCCTGACGATCATCGGTGTCATCGTGATGATGCTGTCGATCAGCCCGCTGATGACCTTGATTGCGGTGCTGACGCTGCCGCTAAGCATTGTGGCAATCACCTCGATTGCCAAGCGCTCGCAGAAGCAGTTTGTTCGCCAGCAAAAAGAACTTGGCCAGCTGAACGGCCATGTAGAAGAAATGTACACCGGCCACAAGGTGATTAAGGCGTTTGGCCGCGAAACGAAATCGCTGGAGCAGTTCGACACCATTAACGAACGGCTGTATGAAGCCGGTTGGAAGGCACAATTTATCTCCGGCGTGATCATGCCGATCATGAGCTTTATTGGCAACATCGGATATGTGCTGGTGTCGGTGGTCGGCGGGATCCTTGTGACCAAGAGATCGATTGAAATCGGTGACGTGCAGGCGTTTATCCAGTACGCCCGTCAATTCACGATGCCGATTACACAAACGGCGAACATCGCTAACATCATTCAATCGACCGTCGCTTCGGCGGAACGGGTGTTTGAAATCCTGGATGAAGAAGAGCAGGTGCCGGAAGTGGCGAACCCGGTGGTTTTGGAGAAGCCTCGCGGCGACGTGGCGTTCAATCACGTTCAGTTCGGTTACGATCCGGAACATTTGCTCATCGAAGACATGAACATCGACGTGAAACAGGGACAAATGATCGCCATCGTCGGGCCAACCGGCGCCGGCAAAACGACGCTGATCAACCTGTTAATGCGTTTCTACGAAGTCAATGGCGGTTCGATCACCGTGGACGGAGTAAATATCGCCGAGATGAGACGCGGCGACCTGCGCAGCCTGTTCGGCATGGTCCTGCAGGATACGTGGCTGTTTAATGGCACGATCCGCGACAATATCGCCTACGGCCGGGAAGGAGCCACCGATGAGGAAGTGGTTCGCGCCGCCAAAACGGCGTACGCCGACCACTTTATCCGCACGCTGCCCGGCGGTTACAATACCGTGCTGAACGAGGAAGCATCGAACATTTCGCAAGGGCAGAAGCAGCTCCTGACGATCGCCCGGGCCATCCTGGCCGATCCGGCGATCCTCATTCTCGACGAAGCGACAAGCAGCGTCGATACCCGGACCGAGGTGCAAATCCAAAAAGCGATGAAAGAGCTGATGAAAGGCAGAACAAGCTTCGTCATCGCCCATCGGCTATCCACGATCCGCGACGCCGATCTCATCCTCGTGATGAACCACGGCACCGTAATCGAGAAAGGTACACACGACGAATTGCTGGCACTGGGCGGCTTCTATGCCGACCTGTACAACAGCCAATTCACCAAAGGCAGCTTCGAGCCAGAGGCCGTGTAAGCGGCGGAAGGGCCCGCGTTCGTATAGACTTACCATTGTAGGTACGCCCCTGTTTGTCAGGGGCGTTTTTCTTTTGATAGGGGGCGGGGAGGTATCTCTGAGGGAGCCCTTTACACGATTATCCCTTTCCTTCAGATGGTGAGGAATTGTGCGCAGACGCTCTTCTCTGCTTCTGTAATCTGAGTCAACGGGATACTAGCCTCTCCAGCCGTTATAATCTGAAAACTGAGCAAACGGGATAATGGTGTAAAAGAGCTGGTCAAAAGGGATAATCGTGCAAAGCGTCAGGACAGACAATCAAAAGCTCACCCTGGCTTGCAGCCAGGGCCAGACCAGGGCTGTTCCTATCGCCGCCTAGCCCTCGCCGGCCAGGTGGCACAGTGCTGCTTCATCGCGGATGAGCAACTGCCGACGCGTTACGGTTAACACGCCCTCGTCGCTAAGCTGACGCAGCTTGCGGCTGAGCGTCTCTGGTGTGGCGCCGATGAGGGAGGCGAGGTCTTTTTTGGACACGGGCAAGGTGAATTCCCGGGAGTTTGGCGCAGCTTTGCGGCGGAAGTATAAGAGCATCTTGGCGAGACGCCGATCGGCCTCAAGCAAGGTCAGTACGGCTGCCCAGGCGTCGGCCTCCTCCAGTTGGGCGCTAAGCGCGGTCATAAACCGGGCCGCCGTATCGGGATCGCGCCGCAAAATATCAAGAAAATCGCTGCGGTGAATCCGGCAGATGCCGGTCGTGTCCGCCGCGATGGCACTAGCGTAATGGGGTTTTTCCTGTAACAGAGAAAACTGGCCGAAGAAGTCCCCTGGAAACAGCAGCCGGATGAGATGCTCTTTGCCGTTATCCTCCAGCTTCGTCAGCTTAATGATTCCGCGGCTCACCACAAACAGCGAATCGGAACGATCTCCTTCGCGGAAAATGATCTCGCCTTTATGGAACTGCGAGGTACGCATGACGGAATGGAGCAGCTCTACCTCCGTTTGGCGCAGCTGCGCAAAAACCGGAACACGTGCCAGACAGGAAGGAGCCGTGGCTGTATCTCGAATGTGGCAAGCACAGGACTTCATCTGTGATCTCTCCTTTCTTGGAAAGATGTATTCATCTACTTCTAACTTAACCGTTGCTAGGTGTTTGACTAGTGATTATTATCACAATATATCTGTCGAATTCTTGATGAAGATCAAGGTTTTCCGGACCTGAATATGGGAAATTAAACCTATCAACGGATAGAGTTCAGTTCTATGGTTAGGAGAGGAAGACAGATGAAAGAATTCACGTTTGATGAATTGCGACAAATCGACCGTACTGAGCTGGGGGATCAGGTGCCGCTGGAGTTGTTCCGGGCGATTCGCCTGATTGGGATGCGGCAGGGGCTGCCTCTGGAGGGGAAAGGAACCACCGCCTCCATCGGCCGTAAAATCGGCGAAAGCTTGCCCGTCACCACGTTGGACGAGCTGCTCCATTTATTTACTGAGCTGCAGATCGGATTGCCACAGGTTGTGGAGCAAAGTGAGCGATTGCTGCGGATTGCGATAGAGGATTGTTTTTGCAAGGGCTTGCCGGTGATGGAGGAGAAGAAGGTGTGCGATCTGGAGGGCGCCATTCTGGAAGGGGCGCTAGGAAAGCTGCTCGGTCGAAAAGTGAGCGTACGAGAAACAAAATGTAATGTAAGTGGCGACGAACACTGTGAGTATGAAGTCCGAATCTATAATTAATTGATTCTACTTGTGTCTATGATTTCGCCAACAAAAAAACGCCGAGTAAAATGACGATCACGCCAAGCAGCTTGTTCCAAGTGATCGTTTCGTGGAACAGGAAATAGGCCGGAAGAAGCGCCAGGACGTACGCCAGCGCTTGGAGCGGATAAGCGACGCTCAGCGGGAGGCGGGACAACACGGCAAACCATAGCAGGGTAGCTATCCCATACAAAGCGATGCCGCCGATCACTGCGGGTGAGGACGCCAGCTTGCTCCAGTGAAGCCCGCCGGTGCGGGCCAGGCCGATTTTAAACAGAACTTGTCCTGTCACAAGAAGCAGGATATTGCCGAATAGCAGCAGGTAACTAATGGTTTTGTCCATTTTCACGGACCGCCTCCCGTTCTTTAAGGATGACGATTTCTTGGGTTAAGCGCAGCACCTGGGCGGTTAGGCGAGTAATGACGATCGTCAGGTGCAGAATTAATGCGAAGCAGAAGAGCAGACCAAACAGAAACAATACTGCAGGTGCATACTTGACGCCCAGCTGATCAGCGATCCATTCGATGAGCCCGATATGCGTGGAGCAGATCAGCAGAACGACACTGAACAAAATCCAGAGCAGGGAGTATTGTTCTCTTAGTTTTTGGCGGCGGACCAATTCCAGGACGAATAAGAGGAACACCGCGGCAACTAACACGGATAAAATGTAAATCGACATTTATTCTGTCACCGCCTTCTGGTGAAGCGGGCGCCGCAATGCGCTCATGAGCACGGATAATGTCACCTTCACCATATAGTAAACCGAACGCCAAGGGGTAATCGACGATCTTCCGGTGGTGCGGGCGCGCATTTGCACCGGGATTTCGACGATCCGGCAGCCATGGCGCTTCAAATACACGATCGATTCCACTTCGGGATAATCGGTTGGATAATACCGGGCGTACAGCTCGATGACCTTACGGCTGGCGGCGCGAAAGCCGCTGGTCGTGTCGGTGAAGCGTTCGCCGGTAACCCAAGAGACGAGCTTGGAGAAGAAGACGATTCCTGCCCGTCTCGCCGTGGACGACCGGAAGGAAGCGGTCCCTAGGAACCGGGAGCCGATTACAAGATCCTGGTCTGCGATTCCGGCGATCAGCTTATGCAATTCTTCTGCCGGATGCTGGCCGTCGGCGTCCATTTGTATGGCAATGTCATAGCCTTTTTGTTTGGCGTAGAGATAACCGGTCTGCATTCCCCCGCCGATCCCGACATTGTAAGGCAGCGTCAGCACCTTGGCTCCGGCTTCCCGGGCACAGTTCTCCGTCCGGTCGGAGGAACCGTCGTTAATGACGAGGATATCAGCCTCCGGCGCGTGCTTACGGATATCCCGAATGACCGAGCCGATGCTGGCTTCCTCGTTATAAGCCGGTATGATGATCAGTATACGCGGTGGTTTTGGCATCATGAGTCACAGGCCCCCTTTCGCGCGGACCGGTGATGGGAGCGGCGCAGAACTCGGGCGACCAGGTCGCCAATCAGATAAGACCCGAACAGGATCAGCAGCGTCATATTGGGATAACCGTATCGGTTAAACGCTACGAACGGAATATAAATCACCGTGAAATAAGCCAGCGCCAACAAGAGGGGGAGCAGGCGGTCCAGCTTCAGACGGTTCTTCGTTACGGCCCATAAAATGCCGGCCATATTGACGTACATTATCACGACTTGGATAATGTCCATTACCGGGCGGCTGATCGGCCAAAACGAGCGCGAATAAAACGGATGGAAATACAGCTCCACCCATCTTCCCAACGTATACCAATACAAATATTTCATCGGCTCATGCGTAAATCCGTACCGGAGGATATCCAGCCCCTTGCGGATCGCCGCGGAATCGGCGCCTTGGAATATCGTTTGCGGATCGTATTGAGGATAAGCCTCAAAGAAGCCAGCCGGCGGCAGTTGCCAACGGATGCGCGTGCCGAGCAAGAACGGACTTCCGCCAGAATTGGTGAACAGGATAAACTCATGAAACGTGACCCAGTTGCGGATCCACCAAGGGGTCAACAGCAGAGCATAAGTAACCCCTATGAGAAGGGTGTATTTCAACATCGTCCGCCAAGGAAGCTTCATGCGCAGCCAAATGATCAGAAAAACGGCGGGGTACAAGGAAGCATGTGGCTTTAAGTAAGCTGCCGCAGCCGTCAGGACGCCGATGAGGACGTATAAAGCGGATCCGCCTCGGTCCATGGCCAGGATGGTGCAACAGACGAGAAGCAGAAGCAACGTGCGAAAAGTCGTTTCTGAAAGAATGACTCCGGAGGAAAAGTAATCGGGCGGGTAGAAAGCGGACACGGTGCAGGCGATCAGCGCCGCCCGGGTGTTGAAAGTGCGTCGACCGATCCAAAAGATAAGATAAATGCACAACGCTTGCAGAAGGCACTGGAACAGGCGAAAGGCGACGATGCCGCCCTGTTCCTGGCCGAAAACCGCCATAAACCCGGACAGCATCAGCGGCAGCCCGGGCATGATGAAGGCGGAAGGTACCTCCTTGGTATTATAGGCAAGTACGCCTTCATTCAGGAGAAGGCGTGCGGATTGAATATACTTCACGTCATCATTGTTCGGGTGAACCGGGTCGCCCAAGAGGAAATAATCGTTGTAGATCAGGACGATAAGACTCGATACAATGCCCACAAATGCGATCAGACCGAACAAATACCACTTGACCGGTCGACGGACTTCCGATAACGAGAACACAGTGATTCAACCCCACTTTTTTTATAATTTATCTCTAAAAACTAGAAAATATCACCTTCCATATTATAATATATCCAAAATATTCCTCCGACAAGCTTAATCTGTCTGAATGCCGAAACTGGTCAGCTGCTCGCTGAAGGTTTCTCCCGAATCCACATGTCCCCGGTTGATGGCTTCCCATAAATAAAGCGAGGCGATGGAGCCGTAGGATGGCCACTGCGCGGCTGCTTGCTGCAAATATTTGCGGTCCGGGCGCTCTTCCATGTCATACACCCATTTTGCCGCCCGCTGCAGACCGGCATCCCCATAGGAAACGACATGCTCCCGGCCCAAGGCAAAGATGAGGAACATCTCGGCCGACCAACGGCCGATGCCTTTCACGGAAACCAGCTGCTTGATGACTTCCTCATCATCAAGCTCCTGCAGCCGGTCCAGGTCAAGCTGACCGGATTGGACTTTGTCGCTTAAATCTTTGAGGTAAGCGACTTTGGAAGCGGACAGCCCGGCGGCGCGCAGGTCGGCGTCGCTTTGGGCCAAGAGGGCGGCCGGGGACAGTTCCCCGGCCAACTCGATGACACGGCCGCGAATGGTGGAGGCGGCCTTGACCGAGATTTGCTGGCTGATGATTGAGCGAGCCAGCTCGGTGAACAAAGGGCCTTGCGGTTTGGTCGCAAGGCTTCCAATCAGGGCGATCAGCCGGCCCATCCGGGGATCGGCGCTGGCCAGCGCCTTGACCCGGGGGTCATCGGGGGGGAGCTCAAATACCGGTTTCCCATGGTTCATGGGGACAAACCTCCTTTAGTTTGGATGCTCCTCCAGCAGGGTGACATACTGCTGGAGGAGCTCGTCGGCGCGGAGCTGCAGGGCGTCACGCCGCTCCTGCAGCCGGACATATTGCCGAAGCAGCGAATCCAGCGCGTTGGAATCCTCAGCTTCCGCCATTTCCGCTTCCAAGCGACGCATCTCCGTTTCCAGACTCCGCACGTCGGCGAAGGTGCCCAGCAGGACGTCGTAAACCGTTTCTTCCCGGTTATAGTCAGGAATTTGCGCTAGACTGCCGATTCGGGCGCCTTTTGGAATCGACAGCAGTCCCTGGTCCGGACGCTCGATGCCGGCCAACAGCTTCATCAGGTGGTCTTGCCCGCGCCATAATACTTCTGTATATTTTGGCCTTGGATCATCATGGTTTCGTTCTCCTTTAATCCCATGCCGATCCTACAAAAAAGAAGGCAGCAGGAAATCCTGCTGCCTTTAAAGCTCACGCGTAAGTGAGGTTAAGGTAGGAGCGGCATTTCGCAATTTGGTTTGGATATCGAGTTTCCAAAAATGGACAGACTTCTCCCGTTGTTGGCTGCTGCATGAATAATGCCAAACATTGCAAATTAAAAACATGGATAGACGGGGGGATGGATTCAATGAAAAAATGGAGTTTACTGCTGTTGACACTGGTGCTGACCGTGCTGGTTGCAGCTTGCGGTAATAACAATACGAAAAATCAAGCGGCAGGTGCGAACCAAGGCAGCGCAGGTAATGCGGCCAACGAGCAGCCGGCGGAGCAAAATTTGCTGGAAGCCGTGAAAGCCAGCGGTAAGCTGCGGATCGGTACGGAGGGAACTTATGCGCCTTTCACCTTCCATGACAAGGACGGCAAGCTGACCGGCTTCGACGTAGAGATCGCAGAAGAGGTTGCCAAACGTCTGGGCGTGGAAGCTGAATTTATCGAGACACCGTGGGACGGTATTTTTGCCGGACTGGATGCAAAACGGTTTGACGCGGTATTCAACGAAGTAACAATTCGTGATGACCGCAAGGAAAAATACGACTTTTCCGACCCGTACATCGTTTCCCGTGCCGTGCTGATCGTGCCGGAAGACAACGAGGACATCAAAACCTTCGCCGATTTGAAAGGGAAGAAGGCCGGACAATCGCTGACGAGTAACCTGACGGATATCGCCAGAGAGAACGGAGCGGAAATCGTTGCAACGGAAGGCTTTAACCAAGCGATCGACCTGTTGCTATCCAAACGGATCGACGCGACGGTCAACGACGGCTTGTCCTTCCTGGATCTGAAGAAGCAAAGACCGGACGTGAAGCTGAAAGTGGTTGACGAAATGCCGGAAGCGTCGGAGAGCGCAGCCTTGTTTAACAAGGGCAACGAGGAGCTGGTGCAAGCGGTGAACGAGGCACTGGCCGCGATGAAATCCGATGGAACCTACTTGAAAATCTCGGAGAAATACTTCGGAGAAGACGTTTCGAAATAAGCTATTTAAACAATTGGAGGCGGCCCGTGAGGGCCGCTTCCTTCGGAAAAGGATGCTTAAACGATGGATGAACGCATTTGGAATATTATCGTAGACTCTTTTTTTCCCCTGCTAAAAGCAGGGGTAGCCTTTACGGTTCCGCTAACGTTAATCACGTTTGCGCTGGGGCTGCTGGTAGCCGTCCTGACCGCGCTTGCGCGGTTATCGAGTTTCGGACCGCTGCGGCTGCTCGCCAGATTCTATGTTTGGATCATCCGCGGGACGCCGCTGCTGTTGCAGTTATTCATCATCTTTTACGGTCTTCCCTCCATCGGGATTGTTCTAGATCCGTTTCCGGCAGCGGTCATCGGCTTTACGCTTAGCGTCGGCGCGTACGGCTCGGAAATTGTGCGGGCCGCGATCCTGTCGATTCACGAAGGCCAATGGGAAGCGGCTTATTCGCTGGGGATGACCCGGCTGCAGGCGCTGCGGCGGATCATCCTGCCGCAAGCTGCACGGGTTTCGGTGCCGCCGCTGGCCAACTCCTTTATCAGCTTGGTTAAGGATACGTCGTTGGCCGCTACCGTGACGTACACCGAGATGTTCCGTACCGCCCAACAAATCACGTCAACGACCTATGAACCGCTGGTTGTTTACTCGGAAGCGGGCTTGATCTATTTGATATTCAGCACCATCCTATCGGCGCTGCAAAATCGACTGGAGAAGCGGCTGGACCGCTTCACCGCCCGGTAAGGAGGCCAACCATTCATGATTGAAATTCGCGATTTACACAAGTCGTTTGGTACCCAGGAAGTTCTCAAGGGAGTTAATCTCGAGGTCGAGCAGGGCAAGGTGTTGGTCATCATCGGGCCTTCCGGATCGGGGAAGACAACCTTGCTGCGTTGCCTGAACCTGCTGGAAACTCCAACGCGAGGAACGCTTCGAATCAGCGACGTTCAGCTGGAATTCGGCGCTGGCCGGAAACCGAAGACAAGCGAAGTGCTGGCGCTGCGCAAGAAGACCGGCATGGTGTTCCAAGCGTATTATTTGTTCCCGCATATGACGGCGCTCCAGAACGTGATGGAAGCCCAGGTTCAGGTGCTGAAAAAGAGCAAAGAGGAAGCCCGCCGGGTTGCCTTGGAGCTGCTGAATAAGGTAGGGCTCGGTGGCCGAGCGGATTTCTATCCGCATCAGCTGTCAGGCGGGCAACAGCAGCGGGTGGGGATTGCGCGGGCGATGGCCATGAGCCCGGACGTGCTGCTCTTTGACGAGCCCACCTCGGCGCTAGATCCCGAGCTGGTTGGCGAGGTGCTGAAGGTCATGAAGGAGCTGGCCCTTGAGGGGCGGACGATGGTCGTCGTTACCCATGAGATGAAGTTCGCCGCCGAGGTCGCCGACCGGGTCGTACTGATGGACGAGGGGAACATTATCGAATCGGGGACGCCGGACCAAGTGCTGAATCATCCGTCCAGCGATCGAGCCCGTTCTTTCCTGAACCGAATTACGCAGCGGGAAATCGAATAAAGAAGAGAGGTCGGAGTTTGATATGAACTCTGGCCTCTCTTTTGTGTTTCTAGCGGATGCGAATATTACCGGAATTCGCCCGGACCTTAATCAGGTCCTGCGTCTGCCGTGGTGAATCTGGCGCGGTAGTGTTGCCGGAGCCGGATTGCAGGTCATAATAGCCTTTGAACTCGGCATCGGCGGACAGTGTTGCATTGCCTGAGCCTACGGAGATGTCCAAATTGTCTGAGCGTTGCTCCGACAACGTAATATTCCCCGAATTGGACTTAAAGCTGCCATCGCCTGTAAATCGATTAAACCGGATGTCCCCGGAGTTGGACGTAGCTTTGACGGTCCCTTTTACCTGGTTGGCGGTGATGTTGCCGGAGCTCGACTTCGCGGTCAGCGTACCTTCAAACTGATCGACACGAATATTCCCTGAGTCGATCGACAGATCGATATCATCGGCGCGAAGACCGCGGAACGTCCCGTTGCTGGAGTCCGACTTGAAGCTGATCCGATTCAATTCGCCCTTGTCGCCCAGCGCCACGGTAATTCGCTGCTTGGTGGACTGGAAGTTGATCGAGAAGAAGGTCCAGTCGAACTTGTCTTTTAGATCCAGCTTTAGTGTCCCCTCTGAGATTTGAGCAGCTTTCACCGCATCGATCGTCTTCTGATTCATATTCCCGTTGATTTCCACGTAGTTCGTCCCATCAAGGCTGTCGATAAACTCCAGCTCGACGTCATAATCACTGTCAATGAGCAGTGTCTGTAAGCCGCCCTGATCAAACGTCCACTTCTGCTAGTGGGACGGCAGTTCATCCCCAAATTCGAAATGCTGGTAAGCCATGCCGGCCAACCCGATCAAAATCAGCAACAACCCTATGAGTGACCATTTCTTCGTATTCATGCTTGGTGATCCCCTTTCGCGATCCGAACATTCCAACGCAGGTAAGCGATGCTGAGCCAGAGCATGCCTTTATAAGCGTATCGTGTGACAACGGCGAGCAGCATGCCCAACCCGACGTAAGCGACTGATGGCGTGGTGCTGACTGCTGCGCCCGGTGTGGCAGCGGGCTCTGCTCCGCCAAACCAGTACACATGCTCCTGGGGCACGTAGCGGTTGCCAATGGCCTCTTTGGCCAGCTCCGCCGGGTCTCCCAGCTCCAGCACGATCTCTTGCTCCGTCCGTCCGCTTTCCAAACCAAAAGCGAAGTGGGCCTCATAATCCTCCAGCAATTCGTTTTGTTCCTCCGGCGGGAGAACCGATAAATGCGCCCGAAGATTCGCCAAAAACTCGCTTTTATTCATAAACGGCTTCCTTTCTCAATTAAGGTTGAAACATTGTGTACGAACTGCTTCCACTCGACGACCAGTTTCTGGGTGTACGCTTCGCCCTCGGGAGTTAGTTTGTAGTATTTGCGCGGGGGACCGCCTGTGGATTCCTTAAGGTAGGTGGTGCAATAACCTTCATTGACCAGTCTGCGCAGCAGGGGGTACAAGGCCCCTTCGGCTACCTCGATATGCTTGGATACCGATTGGGCGAGCTCGTAACCGTACCGGTCGCGGCCTTGGATCAATACCAGCACGCATAACTCCAAGGCGCCTTTCTTAAATTGGATGCTGATATCCAAACCTGCTTCGCCTCGTTTCTTCTAAATTGGGTGTACGTTACGTGTTGAAATTTCATCAGTACTGAACATTGATTAGTATCGCCAAAAAGTATAATATCACACAGTACTGATTAAAGCAAGGTAGTGAATGAAAAAAGGCATCTGTTCCTTTTTGCCCTTTGTTTTCAAAGGAATAGGACGAACAGATGCGCTTTGATTTGTGCTATTCCCCAAAGTCAGATTGCGGAGCGTCGGGGGAACTCAGCTTTTGGCTTGCTCAGGTTGGCGGTGAAGGCGAGGGAGCGCCTCTGTTGCCGGCCCTTCGATCACTTCGCCTTTGTAATCGAACCTGGAGCCGTGGCAAGGGCAGTCCCAGGATCGTTCCGCCTCATTCCATTTGACCTCGCAGCCCATATGGGTGCAGGTCGTATCCACCAGATAGAGCAGGCCGTCTTGGTCGCGGTAGGCTCCGGCACGCTTACCATGGTGCTTGACGACGCCGCCTTGGCCCGGAACGAGATCCTCTGGCTTCAGGTGGACGAGTTCGATTTTGCCGGTGACGAACTCTTTGGCTACGTCCGCATTTTGGGTGATGAAATGCTTGATCGAGGGGTCGGCCTTGAACCGAGAAGGCGTAAACAGCTCGGCATAGCGGTTCTCCTTCTCCAGAATGAGGTCGCGGATTAGCATTGCGGACAGCGTGCTGGTGGTCATTCCCCATTTGTAGAAGCCGGTGGCGACGTAGATATTCGGATGGTTTGATGTAATCCGCCCGATGTAGGGGACGCCATCGAGAGTCACCAGATCCTGCGCCGACCAGCGGAAGGGGACCGACTTGATCCCGAGCGTCTGCCGTCCGAATTTCTCCAGGGTTTCGTAGGACTGAATCGTGCAGTCGTTTTTGCCAGTCTTATGCGACTCGCCGCCGACCAGAACCACCTGCTTCCCGTTCAGCTCTGCGGATCGGAGCGAGCGCGTAGGGGAGCCGCAATTAATGTACATGCCGCCAGGGTAGGCTTTCTCCGGTTCGATGGCCACGACATAGGAACGCTCGGCATGCAGCCGGGTGAAGTACCAGCCTTTTCCGTCAAAGAACGGATAATGGGAGGCCGATACCGCATGGCGGCAAACGATGTGATGGCCGTTTTCCGTGGTCAGGCGAAGCCGTCCATCCGACTGCGGTTCGGCGACATCCTCCAGCGTTGTATTTTCATACACCACACCTCCATGGGAGGTGACATACGCCAGCAATTCGTTTAAGTATTGAAGCGGATGGAATTGGGCCTGATTTTTCATCACGACGGCCCCTCTGGCTTGCAGCGGCAACTCGATCGTATCCCGCCATTCACCAGGCAGACCTAAGCGTTCATAAGCCCGCCATTCCGCTTCCAGCTTGTGGAGCTGCTCGTCCGAATCCGCATACAAATAAGCATCCTCCCGGCGGAACTTACACTCTATCTTCCGCTCCTTCACGGTTTCGCCGATCCAACGCAGCGCCTCCTCATTCGCTTCAAAATACAGCCGTGCGCCTTCCTCACCAAAATGGTTGATCAGCTTGTCGTAAATAAGGCCGTGCTGCGCCGTGATTTTTGCGGTTGTATACCCGGTTGTGCCGTCCAGGACCTTACCGGCCTCCAGGATGGTGACCTTTACACCGGCTTGCACCAGCAAATAAGCAGTGGTGATTCCAGTGATCCCGGCGCCAACCACGGCAACGTCGGTATCGATGTCCTCGGTCAGCTTGCTAAAGTCCGGCAACGGAGTTGTTTTGCGCCACAGCGATTCAGGGAATCGCGGAAGTCCGCCGGACATAAATGGGGTGTCCTCCATTGAGGCTTCCTCCTGTCATATGGTTTTTCCTTAAAAATGGGAGCCGTTTCGGATACATTATTTCCCGCTTAGGGACAGAAAAACCGCTTGAGATTCTCGGAAGGCCCTGTCGATCTCTGTCGCATGAAAAAGGAATGAAAAGCAAATAATGGAGAGAAGAGATGCAGACAGAATAGGAGTTGCTAATCATGCTGCGCCACTTATCCCGCGGCCGCTCCGGCCAGCAGAACAAAAGCAACAGACAACCTCGAATTACCGGGGATTTGCAGCAAATGCTGGACCGCATCATGGAGGAATCCGGAAACAGCCCGGATATTGTCATCCGTCATCTCAAGCTTGGCGGTCCAGTTCAGGCACCCGCGAAGGCGGCGATCGTCTATTTGAACGCCCTCAGCGACCAGCAAGCGATCAATAATTTCGTGATCAAGCCTTTAATGGAGCTGGATCCCGAGAAAGTTAACGTTTATCCCGCCGACCGACTCATCCAATACATTCTCGAGGATGCCTTGTCCTTGGGAGAGACCAAGGTAGTGAAGGAATGGAACGACATCATGCTGGCCGTTCTATCCGGTGACACCGTGCTGCTGGTGGACGGTAGTGATCAGGGAATCATTTCCGGCACGGCGGGCGGGGAATGGAGAGCGGTTAATGAGCCTTCCTCGCAGCTGGTTGTGCGCGGGCCCAAGGACAGCTTCGTGGAATCGATTGCGACCAACATCTCCTTGATCCGGAGGCGCATTAAGTCACCGGATCTATGGCTGGAGTCGTTGAAAATCGGCTCCGTGACCCACACCCACGTGGCGATGATGTATATGAAAAGCAGTGCCGACCCGAATGTAGTAGCCGAGATTCGCCGGCGGCTCCAGCAAATTCGCATCGATGGCATTCTGGAATCCGCTTATATCGAGGAGTTTATCCAGGATAAGACCATTACCGCGTTTCCGACGGTTTATAATACGGAACGCCCGGATGTCGCCGCAGGCAACTTGCTTGAAGGACGGGTGGTTATTCTCGTCGACGGTACGCCGTTTACGCTGATCCTGCCTACTGTCTTTGCCCAGTTCATGCAATCGCCGGAGGATTACGCTCAACGCTTTGACATCAGCATTCTGATGCGTGTTATCCGCTACATATGCTTTGTGATTTTGCTGCTAGGTCCGGCGGTTTATATTGCCTTGACGACCTTCCATTATGAGATGATTCCTACACTGCTGCTGGTCAGCTTAATGGCTCAGCGCGAGGGAGTGCCGTTTCCGGCTTTCGTAGAGGCCATCATCATGGAGGTCGTTTTTGAGATTTTACGTGAGGCAGGGGTACGGATGCCGCGGGCGATTGGGCAAACGGTGTCGATCGTAGGTGCGTTGATCCTGGGGCAGGCCGTCGTTGAGGCGGGGATCATCACGCCGATCATGGTTATTGTCGTAGCGCTGACGGGGATCGCGAGCTTCGCATTGCCCTCCTATAACCTATCTATTGCGGGCAGGCTGTTCCGGTTTTATTTTCTTGTGCTGGCCGGCTTTTTTGGGTTTTACGGGATCACGCTGGGGCTGATTATGCTGATCGCCCATATGAACAGCATCCGGTCGTTTGGCGTTCCTTATCTGACGCCGTTCAGCCCGTTTGTACCACAGGCTCAGAAGGATGCGATCCTGCGGCTGCCGATTTGGATGCACGGGTGGGAACCGTTAATGTCCTCAAGCCAGCAAGATATGAAGAAGATAGGGGAAATCAAACCGATGTCTCCCGACAACTCCAGCGGGTCGGCGAATTCTGGAGAGGAGGCGAGTCAGGGCGGCCCGCAGCAAGGCGGACAAGAAACGGAATCAAGGAAGCAGGAGGACCAAAATGAGAATTAGAGCGATGTGGTTACTTGTGATCCTGTGCGTCATGCTGCCCCTGTCCGGTTGCTGGGATGCGGAAGAGTTAAACCAGCGGGCGGTGGTGTCCGGGATTGGTATCGATCGCGGCCCTGGAAATAAGGATTATCTGGTGTCCTTTCAAGTGATTATCGCCGACGAGATTTCCGGAAAAATCGGCAGAGGCGGTACCCCAACGACGGTTTATACCGCCGAAGGACGATCCATTATGGAGGCCGTTCGCAAGGCTTCTCTTCAGGTACCACGGCTGATGTCGACCGCCCATGTTCGTATCGTGGTCATCTCGGAGGAGCTGGCCCGGCAGGGAATATCGGATATCCTCGATTTTCTCGACCGGGATTCAGATATTCGCCTAACCGCAAAAATTTTTATAGCGAAAAAAGGCATCCGAGCGCTCGACGTTATTGCCGGGCTCTCCTCCATGGGGAAAATCACCGCGTATACGCTTGCTCAAAAAGCCGAAATGACCTCCCGAGAGTACGGTGCCAATTATCCCGTTGAGGTTGATGATCTGATACGCGAGGTCCTCGTGCCTAATTCGGGGCCGGTAATCAACGGCGTTGATATTGTAGGGAGTGTCCGAGAAGTACGAAATAAAAACAATCTGGAGGAAACAGATAACCTCGGGCTTCTGGTCATGTCCAATTTGGCGGTGTTTAAAGGAGATCAGTTGAAGGGATGGCTTAATGAGAATGAAAGCCGGGGATTAATCTGGCTTAGAGATAAGCTGCACAACACTTCGATTGTGATCACGCCGGACGACCAGGGGACTATCACGCTGGATGTTCGCAGAAGTAAAACTTCGATTCGGGCGATTCTTAAGGATGGGGAGGACCCTATCTTCGTTGTGAAGGTGATGGCCCAGCTGTCGGTTCGGGAAATGGACAGCCCCATCGATTTCCGTGACCTGGCAACTCTGGATGCATTGGAAAAGGATGTGAATCAGGAAATATTAAAGGACATCAAGGCTGCCGTTCAAACGGCACAATCCCTGAACAGCGATGTTTTATGCTTCGGACGGACGCTCGAGCTCCAGCATCCAAAGGTCTGGAAGCAATTGAAGGGACAATGGTCCGACATCTTTCCTAAGGTCGCGGTCGAATATCATATTGATTCGATCGTCCGCAATTCCCAAATGAGAGATCGTTCCTTCCAATATAATTTGAAAAAGAAAGAATAGGAGGCGGGATACGCTTGGAAGACACGAAGCTAAGTCCTATGCAACTTTTCGCCCTGCTTGTCTTGTTTCAACTCGGGACGGCCCTGGTTGTGAATTTGGGCATGGCAGCCCGCGAGGATGCCTGGATCGCCGTATTGTGCGGCATGTTGGTCGGGTGTCTGCTCTTTCTGGGGTATGCATTTCTGTACACCGCTTTTCCTGATAAACTGCCCACCCAATATATGCGATTGCTGCTAGGCAAATACTTGGGCGGGCTAATCGGTTTTGCCTATATACTGTTTTATATGAACAAAGCTAGCCGCGATTTGATGGACGGCGGGTTATTGGTTTTCGCCTCCACGTTGAAAGAGACTCCGCTGTTCATTATCAATACGGTGATGATGCTAACGATCATTTATGTACTGCACAAGGGCATTGAGGTGCTGGCCCGCACGGCGTTTATTTTGCTTTGGGTTGTGTTTGTGATCGGGATCATCATTTTGTTTCTGCTGCTGTTCTCGGGAATTATAGATTTCACCCGGATTCTTCCGGTGCTAAGCGATGGGTTTGGGCCGGTGCTGGAGTCCGTTTATCGCCAAAATTACCAGTTCCCGTTTGGTGAGATTATTTGTTTCACCATGGTTTTGCCGTATTTGAACAATGTAAAAGCAGGGGTCCGGGCAGGATTGATGTCCGTGCTGCTATCAGGGATGATTTTGTCGGGGACGGTGGTGATTACGATCTCCATACTTGGCGTGGACATTGCTGAGCGATCGATATTCCCGCTTCTAACGATGGTTGGTAAAGCCTCCATTGCCGACTTTATTCAACGTCTGGATATTTTAGTGGTGATGGTGTTGATCATTGGCGACTTCTTCAAAATCGCTGTCTATTTCTATGCGGCCGTTATCGGAGCTTCCGACTTGTTCAAGATTCCCTATCGGAAGGTCCTCTATCCGCTGGCCCTGATTGTGTTGTTCACTTCGATAACGATCGCTCGAACGTATAGTGAGCACGTCAAGAAAGGCGGCGATGTCCTCTATATCATGGATCCATTATTTTATGTTATTGTGCCCGCCGCTCTGATTGTAGCCGCCTTGATTTACCGATTCCGGTTCCGGCGGCATTCCGGAACGTAAATCCTCCGATGGGTTGGAAGAGTCTTTGTTCGCCGAGGTGGACGAAGACTCTTCGTTTTGCTGCGAGCTAGTCGCATGGCCTGAGGTTTGTCCGCCTCCATTCCGTTTGCGGCTTACGAAATGATAGATGTCCGGGATGATCAGGAACAGGAACAGCATATAGGCACAAATCCGTTCGGCAGGATCGGTTAGCGAGTAGCTCCAGTTGATTAAGAAGTTATTCCATGGAAGTCCAATCAGTATGTCCGTCCAAATGATATAGCCCATTGAAAAAGCCGCTATGAGGAGAGTAGTCAGGTATTTTCGAATCAACATAAGGTGCAGCTCCTCTCGGTAAAATGGTTAATGTAGTCTAGCTTTCATCCTATAGTATTAGGAAAAGCGCGTTGGAACATGCAGGAAATGGGGAAAGGAATTGACGTTTCATAAAATAAGACTTATACTAAATCTAAAAACAACTACAGGGATTGATGATAAATGAAAGCCTTAAATTTAACGACCCAACGCCAAGCGGTATATGATGTCGTTCGCAACGCCAAGGACCATCCGACGGCCGCGGAAGTCATGAACCGTCTGGTTGAGCAAGGATATAATTTTGCATATGGTACGGTTTACAACTCACTGCGGTATTTAACCGAGAAGGAATTGATTCGCGAATTGAAGCTGGGCGAAGCAGCTAGCCGGTATGATGCGAAGCTGGACGATCATCAGCATATCTTGTGCGAGGTTTGCGGCCGCGTGGATGAAGTGATGTCTCATGTGCCGGAGGAATGGAACCGTACGGTGGCTGAGGAAACGGGATATGATGTTCATCATGCACATGTCGTATTTGGGGGGGTGTGTCCGAATTGTCAGCAGAAGAAGTGATGCAAAACGGAATTTCGGGTAATACGGTCCCCTTCCGCCGCCCTTCCGGTGTTGAAGTTGCCGAGCCGGAGGGCTTGGAACTAGGCAGAGTGGCGTGCCCGGTTACACAGCGCGTCATTTTGATTAGTCCATTTCCGAGCGAGGTTCATGAACTGGTGCGCGAGTTGTCGGAGAGCTGCTTTGATGTCCTTGTATTCCATCATTTGGAGCAAGGCATTCGTAACGCTTTGGCGGCCGACCTGCTGATCTTTGATCTGACCTCCTATCAAGAGAACATAGACACAGCAGTGATCCGTTCGCTGGTGGGACAGGAAACCGGCGGCACCCCCTCGCTGTTGCTCGTTAGAGAGTCGATGCTCGGATACCTTGACCCGGCCTTAAGGAACCAAGAGCTTCTGGTTTGGCCAGCCCGCCCGGTCGAAATCGTGTACCATGCCCAGCGGATTATTCGCAATAGCGGCCCGCGGCCGTTGTCGTCGCGGCTGCTTACCGGCACGTCCCCGGCGATCTTCAAGGATTTGTGGATCGATCGCAAGAAAATGACAGTGTACCGGGGCGGCATCAAAATTGAGCTGACCAAGACGGAGTTCGAACTGCTGATCAAGCTGCTGGAACATGAAGGTACAGTGCTGTCCCGAGAAGAGCTGCTGTCGGAGGTATGGGGAACAACATTTCTTGGCGGCAGCAACGTCGTCGACGTGCATATCAAGAGTCTGCGCAAGAAGCTCGGCGACAATGCCTCGCGTCCGACCTACATTACCACCGTCCGCGGCGTGGGTTATCGGCTGGCGGATTAAAGCACACTCAATTCAGAAGAAAACCGTTTGTCGTCGGACAGACGGTTTTTCTAGTCCCCGTTTCTCTTGGTTAATAGGGAGATAGGGGGAGCTAGTCTCTCCGCCGCCTTCTTTTGACGATTATCCCGTTGCATCAGGCAGTGGAGAAAGATAAAGTTGCAACATGCGAAGGAGCAGTAAGATGCTGCAAGAAAGTAGAAGTAAGATATTGCAAGAAAGTAGCAGTAAGATTTTACAAGAAAATCGATAGTTGCTGATAGTTTCGACAGGGGGAAGCTAGTCTCTTTGCCACCCTCTTTTGATGATTATCCCGTTGAGTCAGCTGGTGGAGTGAAGAAAGAGAAGGAAGTAGACATGTCAGTACTTCTATTAGTGCCATTAGTAACTCACTAGTATCTCATAAGTATCTCATTAGCACCCTTAGCACCACATTAGCTACAGTACACATTAGCACCTCGCTAGCACCTCGCTAGCACCTCACTAGTATCTCATTAGTACCTCATTATTATCTCACTAGTATCTCGATAGCACTTTAATTTTAAGCCGCTGCTGCATAGAATGGCTTCTGATGGCGTGTGATTAATTGGCGGTAAGGGATCGCTGGAATGGATACGCACATCTGT
>NZ_JALXVO010000023.1:0-67596 GCF_025151705.1 Paenibacillus sp. p3-SID1389
CATGAAATGGTCTTATTTTTCGTTGGAGCCCGATTTTGTGTGGAGTAACGCCCATTTGTACCGCTATTGCTCAAGAGACACATTTGTATTTGGATTATCATCCGAAGGAGGAAGCGAGCATGAGTGAATATTCAGCTTTGGATCCGGTTCGCGAACAGGAAATTTTGGACGGGCTCTTTGAAACAGTGACGAATTTACCGGAAGAAACTGTATTTATCGGGCGATTGGGACTGCGTGTGACGCTGCGCGGCCTGACGTCCAGCAAAGTGGACGCGATCCGCGAACGTTGTACGGTGCGCAAGACGACCAAAGGGCAGGTGACCGAGAAGATCGACAGCGAGTTGTTTAACGCGGCGTTGATCAAAGAAGCCACATCGATGCTGGAAGTAGTGAAAAAAGCCGACAGCGGCGGAGATCACGGCGGGGAGCCGCAAAGTGTGAAGTTGAGCGGCTGGGACGACGCGCGCCTAACCAGCCGGTTGAAGCTGTCCGGCGGGGAAGAGGCGATCCGCCGATTGCTGCTGGCCGGGGAGCTCGACGCCGTAGGCGATAAAGTGCTGGAGATCTCCGGGTTTGGGGTCGACATCGATGACGTAAAAAACTAATCAGCTCCGGCGGCATGACGACGCTGCTGTTCCACATGTGGACGCGGCATCATCTTCGCCCCGGGGAATACTGGTCACTCCCGAAGGGAGAGCGCTTGCTGCTGCGGGCTTTTTCGGAACGTGAGTTGGAGATGTTGTGAGGTGCTGTGCGGTACTGTGGGGTGCTGAGGCTCTGGTCTTGGAGCCTTCGAGCTAGGCTCTACCCGCGTCAGTATGGTGGTTTGATGAGACTAACTGTAAAAAGTACCGTTAGTTTATTGACTTGGTGGGTGTAGAAGGCGATTAACTGGAATTCTTACCGTTAATTTTATGGAATTCAGCCCTACTCGGGAAAAACGGGCGAAATAACAGTAGGATTTCCAGTTAATTTGCGTGAAAGCGGGATTTTCCCAAAAATAACGGTGGGAAATCCTGTTATTTTTTCGTGGGATGGTTCCTGCCCGCTCAAATCCGAAAGAAAGGAGGCAAGACGACCTATGGCTAGAGATGACAATGACAAGCTTGAAATCAAGACCGACGACCGTGACGTTGATCGAACCGCGAAAAAGCTTCGCAGTCTGGACAAGCTGCTGCAGCAAACTCAGCGCCGAGCGGCGCTGCTCAGCAAAACCCGCATCAAGCCCATTCTCACCTTGGACGATCGCTTAACATCCGCAGCCCGAAAGGCCGAGGAAGCACTGGAACGTCTGCACCGGACGACGGTGAAGCCAACGGCGCAATTGAGCGATCGCGTCACTACCACAGCGCTGAGGCTTCGAGCTTCTCTCGCTTCACTAGCGGCCGAACCGTGGCAAGTTTCTATCACAGGTGTGAACTGGGAAACCGTGGTTGGTGATTCTTTTTCAAAGTGGATGAAGTCTGATGGGAAGAGCACGCTGGGACGGGTATCTGCGGCGATTGGAGAAGCGTTGGGAGAAGGAATAAAAAGTAAGATCATTGAGAGTCTAGGCATTGGAATAGATGAGGCGAGTGGAGGTAAGGGCTTAAATAGTGGAGGCTCAAGAATCTGGAAAAGAGCAAATCCCCCGCTTTTAAGTTTGCCGGTCTTTCCTATGCTAGACGCGTATGATTATCTATCTAACCGCTTGGCAGAAATACAAACCAATAGTGGTCGAAGACAAGATGGTGATAGGCCTCGTCATTCAATCATTGAAAATATTTTATCGATGCTGAACCCTATAACAATTGCTGAAAATTCAATGAGAGGCAATTGGGGACCTGTTAATGTTACGCAAAAAGTCTTTTCTGGAATGGGCAAAGCATTTGAACCCATCTCAGCTCTTAGAGAAGATCATCCTAATATAATCAATTCGATAAAGTCGGTTTTAGAATTCGGCGGTAAAGTCATTAATGAAATATTCAAAGACCGATACAAAGAAGCGCTTGAAAGTAAGCTTACACAAGCCGCAAACTCCGTAAAGAAGTATTGGCTAGAAAAATGGCCAGGTTGGCGATCGCAACTTGAGACGAAAATCTCACCGAAGAAATTGGACCAACTCTCGGCGGCAGGTACAAAAGGTGCGCAGTTCTGGGGTAAAAGAGTAACTCCTTTTGTAAAAAAAATAGGAGGCTATGCGGGGCTTCTTATGGATGGCTATGAGATCTTTTCAGCTAAGCCTGGCAGGGAAAAAACTCAGAAAGTTACGTCTGCTATTTTAGGGGGGCTACTGGGCGCTGGAGGTGCAGCTCTCGGAACATTTACTGCTCCGGTAACTGGCGGTTGGGGCACGCTGCTTTTTCCTGCCCTTGGCGCTGCTGCAGGTGATTCATTAGGTGAACTATTGGGGGGGTATATATTTGATGTACTTTATGGGAAGAAAAAAACAAAACCCCTAGTGTATTCCAATCGAGTCATGGCTCCCAGCGTACAGGGAGTTACACGCCCGGGGACAAACGTGAACGTTCCCAAGGTTATGGGCACTCCAGTACCAAACTACTACCAACTGCCGGAAGAAGTGAAGTCAAAAATCGGTGGAGCTGGTTACAAACAAGCCCCAACCCCAGTCAATGTATCCCTGTCGGAGGGTTCGATCAATTTAACGGTTAACGAAGAAAAGCTGGACTATCAAAAATTGGCCGAAACCGCCGGCTGGAAAATCGCCAATGAAGTGCGGTTTGCGATGCAAAATCTGAAGTAGGGGAGGGGAGCAGGGACGTATGGAGATTCACTTAATTGACGGTACGGGACAAAATTTCGTGTTTCCCGTGAACCCGGAGGAGATTACGATCTCCCGGAGCAAAGGCGTGGAGACGGTGAATATCGTATCGCTGGGGGAATATGACTTTCCGGCTGGAGAGAGGGTGAAGGAGATCGCCTTCTCTTCTTTTTTTCCGGCGGCTTATGATCCGGGGTATTGCAACTATCAAAACCTCCCCGATCCGCAGGAGGCGATGAACCGGCTCACGACCATGATGAACAGCAAGTCGCCGGTTCGCATGATCATTACCGATACGGCCGTAAACGTGCTTGTGACCATCGCGGCTCATAACAGTACCTTTCGGGGTGGGGAGCCGGGGGACGTGTATTTTGATTTAACCGCTCGGACTTGGCGGGAGATGAAGGTGCACACTCAGGCGGGTGCCGGCGGGGCAGCTTCGACAGCCAAATCCACCCGGCCGGACACGAAAAAGCCCGCAAAAACCTATGTAGTTAAATCAGGTGACACCTTGTCCAAAATCGCAAAGCTGGAGCTTGGCGACAGCTCGAAATGGCAGCAGATCTATAATGCCAACCAAAAAACGATCGGCAAAGACCCGAACCGAATTAAGCCCGGACAAAAGCTGGTGATGCCGCAATGAGTTACGAAGTGGTGCTGCAAAACAAATATTATTTGCGGGAATTGGTTGAGAGCATTTCGCTTAAGGATTCGCTTGATCAGATTTCGTATCAGGGCACGATTGGGCTGAGGATTCCGGCTTCTTTTCCGGGGATTGAACCGGGGCAGGAGATTCGGATCAGCGGCGTGCCGTATAACGGTTCGGGCAGCGGCATTGCTGCTGGGGGCAAGATGGTTCCGTTGCTGCATCCGGGCGTGGTGTGGGATTGCTCCAGCACCTTGAGGCAGACGAAGCACATGACGGTAACGGTGTATGACCGGACGATTTATTTGGCGAAATCGGAGGATGAGTATCTTTTTCCAGCAGGGGGAACAGCAGCCCAGCGTCTTCAGAAATACGCGGCAGACTGGGGCATTCCACTTGATAAGGTACCAGATACGAAAACCAAGCTGAAAAAAGCCGTCTATCGTCCGCAAACCCTTTACAACATGATCTTGTCGGATCTGAAGGAGACGGTGAAGGCTGGCGGGGACATGTACGTGCCGCGAATGACACCAGCTGGATTAACCTTGTTCAAGATCGGCAGCAATGACGTGGTTTGGAAGCTGGAGCAACTGGAGGAAGCCACGCAAAATCGTACACTGGAAGGCGCGGTGACACGAGTGAAGGTCATCGGGACCGAGAACCGTGGCGATAGTGCACCTTCCAAGGTGTTGGCCGTAGCGAGCGGAGAGACTGCCAAATACGGCGTGCTGCAACGGATCGTGCAGGATGAGAACGTCAAAACCGCCGGTGCCGCCAAAAAATATGCCGAGTCCATGCTAACGGGCCTAAGGCAGTCTTATACCGTTACTTGCATCGATTTAAATACGATCCGGGCGGGGGATAAGGTGATTTTTAACGGGCTGAACCTGATTGTGACTTCCGTATCGCATGAACTGGGGGATCCCGGACATATGACGCTGGAGCTCGCGATGATGGACGACGTGAAAAGGAGGTATTTTCTTGAGCAATGATCCTTATGCGGCGTTGGCCGTTTCACTGCGGGAAAATGCAGCAAGAAAAGCTGCCGAAGTGCTAACCGGTGCGACGGCAGAGCTTGGGACCGTGACGGGCACGGGACTGAAGCTGGACAGTTTCAAGCATGAAATTCAAGAATACTATGTTGCAGAGTTCCCAGGCATCCTGAAGCTCCCGGAGTTGAAGATGACCGGAGAGGTCCGCGGGTTAAAAGACGGCGGAGGAGGCAGCGTTGAGGGCCAAGGGGAGTTTACATTTATGCCACCGGAAACGAAAGACACGGTGCTGTCGCTACAAATTCAACCCGGCGATCGCGTGCTGGCACTGCCGCTAAACGGCGGGAATGATGCAATTGTGCTATGCAGGGTGGTGAGCGGGAATGGCTAATCTTTTTCCGGAGGCGGTGGCGGATTCGTGGTTGGTTCCGGGACTGGACGAGCAGGAAGCGGTTGCGGATACGGTGACGTTTGGCCGGAGCTGGCGATTTGATTTTGATGCCGGGGAGTTCGTGATGACGCCTACGGGAAAAATCGCCCCTGCCGACGAGATCGCCGCCTGGAAGGTGTGGTGTGAAAAAGCGATCCGTACCCCGCGATATCGACATGTGATCTACTCCCGTGCGTATGGTCAGGAGTTTGAGGAGCTGATCGGCCAAGGCTATAGCCGGGCCGTTCAGGAAAGCGAAATCCGGCGGATCGCGACGGAGACGCTGATGGTGGACCCCCGGACGTTGAGCGTGGATGGGTTTGTTTTTGATTGGCGGGAGGATGGTTGTCGATTTACGTGCCGAGTCAAAAACGTGAGGGAGGATGAGCTGATCGTGGAAGGGAGTGTGACGTGATGGCGGAATTGCCGCTTTATTTGCAGGATCAGACGGAAGAGCGGATTATGCAGCGAATGCTGGAACGGGTACCTTCGGATATGGATAAATCCGAGGGTTCTTTTATTTGGGATGCGGAAGCGCCGGTGGCCTTCATGCTGGCGGAGGCTGCGACGTGGGCACAACAATTGCTGGCGCGGGGATTTGCGAGCACGACGTATGGGGAGTATCTCGATCTCCGGGCGGCGGAGCATGGCGTTACACGGCGGCCGGCGGTGGCAGCGACTGGTATGGTGCAGTTTACTGGGGAGCCGGGGAAGACAGTTCCTGCGGGGACGATTGTGGCGACGCCGGCGGATGAGTATTCGGCGGAGGCGTCGATGGAATATGAAACGACGGCAGCCGTGACGTTGGATGAGAACGGAGTGGGGACGGCCCCAATTCGAGCGTTGGTTCCTGGCCGAGCGGGGGTTGTACCGGCGGGCGTCATCCAGGTGATGGCTACGCCCGTTAGTGGTTTGACGGCGGTTACGAACCCGGAGGCTACGCGGGGTGGAGCCGACATCGAGTCGGATGAGTTGCTGTTGGAGCGTTTTTTTTCGCAGGTACGTAATCAGGGGACAAGTGGAAACAAGGCGCAATATTTGAAGTGGGCCGGTGAAGTGCCTGGCGTGGGCGGAGCACAGGTGGAACCGTTGTGGCAAGGTCCTGGCACGGTGGGTATCTACTTGCTGGATGCGGACAAGCGGGCGGCGAACGAGGAGATCGTTGCGGCGGCACAGGCGTATATTGATCCGACGCAGGATGGGCAAGGCGAAGGTGTGGCACCTGCGGGAGCGATTGTTACGGTGATGGCTGCCGAGGAGGTGCCGATCGATATTCGCGTGAAGCTGACGCTGGCCAGCGGCGTGACAATGGATGAAGTGAAGAAAAAAATCGAGGATGGCGTGCGGGCGTATTTAAAGCAGCTGGCTTTTGTTGACCCGTTGGTTCGGTTTACGCGGATTGCCGCGATTCTGCTGGACATTCCGCCGATTATCGACTATGCCGAGCTAACGGTGAATGGCAACACAGACACCAATCTGGAGATCTATACGGGCCAGGTTGCCGTGTTGGGGACGGTGGATGTGTATGAGTGAATTTTTGCTGACCAGCCCCCGGGGGCGTGAAATGTTCTCCTATCTTCCGGGCTATTATGAGACTTCCCGGGTCATGCAGGCGGACATGAACACCAAAGGTGCGGAGATGGACCTGCTGTTCGCGGCGCTGGACGAGACTTTTCAGCAGTTTTTTGTGCGCACGGCGACTTGGGGCCTGGACCGTTGGGAGAGCGAGCTCGGCATCACGACGGATTTAAGTAAACCGCTGGATCAGCGCCGTGCCGTTGTCGAATCGAAGCTACGCGGCAGCGGGAAGTTCTCCGGGCGGCTCGTGAAAAATGTGGCCGAGGCGTACGACCGGGGAAGGGTGGAAGTTTCTTTTCAGCCGGGGGAGTGGGGGGTTACGGTTCGTTTTGTTGATTCAATCGGAGCCCCTCCCAATCTCGATGATTTGAAAGGAATAATTGAAGAAATTAAGCCGGCCCATATGGCCGTCGTTTATCGACTGAACTATCTTACGATTGCCCAAGTTGAGGGGATGACCATTACTCAGATTGAATCGACAACGCAAGACAAATTACTAGGAGGTGGGTTGTAGTGCCAAATCCAACTACACCAAATCTTGGATTGAATAAAATCGATCGTACTTCGCCAGAAACTACGTATTTCGATTTGAATAAATATATCGATCAGAATGCAGAAAAGGTAGATTCTTTTGCCGGCGAGGTACTGGAAGAGATTAGCACTCTTCAAGATCGTCTAGACCATGTTGAAACTAAAGAAATTACCCTTAACCCTGGTCTACAAGTTGTAAACTCGCCTAGGGATTCAAGGTTTAAATTAGGTGAAATTAAGGGGCGGACGTTGATTAACCTTCTTGGTAATGCTGGCAGTTGCGAAGAAGCTACCAGTTGGTCCGCTCCGAATGGGACGCTTTCCGTTGACACGACCGTAAGAGACAGCGGGATGGCAAGTCTCAAGTATACTCACAGTAGTTCAGCATTGTCGGGTGCATACGTCAGATCGGATTATTTTCCGATAGATCCAACTAAATATCTATTAATTGCTGCTTGGGTAAAGTCGGCAAGTAAATCAATATCAGTTCGGCTTGTAACGACCGGTGAAGTGACTATTCAGCATTCATTCGATAGATCGCATCCGGCAGGAGAGGCGGGGGGAATTTCCTTTCGAGTATTTACGCCAGCTGATTTAGGCACAAATACGTCGGTATGCGTAGATGTTTATTGCAATGAGTTATTTGCAGTAGGTGACACCTTTAACTTTGATTCTTACCGAGTTTACCAATTAACTGCAGAAGAATACGCACAACTCAATGAATCCACGCCGGATAGTTGGATTAATGAGAAATATCTATTTGTACCGGCGGGCATTGTAGGGGTAGAAAATCCTTATGTTATTGGGTATGGGGAAAATATTTTGCCGCCGTTTTATGAATGGAGAGTTCCCGCTTCATCTACCGGAGAAGTCAAAATAAAAGGAGCGTATGAGATCGACTTAATAGGCGCAGCATCCGTCGGTTCCGCGCGAAGTTACACTGTTAAGGTCTTGCCAAATACGAATTACACTTACAGCGCTGTTCATAATGGATTTATATCCGTTACAGCAGGGGCCGACATTATCGTCAACAATACTCCAGATCAGGCAGTTACATTCAACACGGGAAACCACGACGAGGTAGTTGTAAATATATATAACAATTTACTAGCTGGCGTTTTTACCTTTAAGAACCCAATGCTTGTCGTTGGCAACGAAGCCAAACCATTTATACCGCAACGTAAGTCTATGCTTGCTCTGCAAACGACGTTGCATGCTAACCCGTTGGATGGAAGCGAGCCTGACGTCCTTTTTGATAAAGAGGGGCAATATTTCAAGTTGGCGAAGTGGAAAAAGGTTGTTCTTGATAATTCGTTCTCTTACTCTCTTAACGCCAGCTATGCAGGGTTCAAAAGCATTAAAATTGTGCTTAACGGCAAAACCGGAGCGTTAGAAAACTACTCACCTAATACCGAAAACCTGATTCGTGTTACTGGGTGGGACGGAAAACAGTTGACTTGGTTGGACGGTGGAGGCTGGACGGAACCCTCCCAATACTTCAATGTAGGGAATATCCAATTTGAATTATGGATCACTATTCCCAATGCAGACAGTGGTTGGGGTGCCGACTACACGCCAACAGCAGACGAGATTAAAGCGTATTTCTTGGGTTGGAAAATGAGCGTTTTAAGTAGCTCACGTCAGACTAATTATAATGGAACAGGAACTAAATCATGGATACGAATTACACGTATGAATGACAGTGTTCCTTTGACAAATAGTATTGACTACACTACTACCGTACCTACGACATTCGCAGGAACTGATTCATTTGGGAACGTCTATCAACCATACCAACTCCTTTACCGCCTAGCCAGAGAAGTCGTGGAACCTGTACCCTTTGAAGGGGCGTTAGTGTTGCCGGAAGGCCAAAACGTGGTTGAAGTCGGAACAGGTATTGTGTTGAGAGAAAATGTCAGACCTTTCGGCTCCACCACAAAATATTTTAACTCTACGGCGTCACCATTTGCTAACAAGGTGGATTCCATACTGAAAATGTATGAGGATAATAGGGAGTTTAGTAAATGGGGGTTATCCACTAATGACACATACGGTAAAGTTCGGGCTGCCGTAAATGATTACAATTACAATGCAAACGCGTCCTATAGCGCAACTTATATAAAATTAGACAAGTCTCCTACTCAACCGATTAAAGGGAGTGTAGCAGATAACGAAAAGGCGCAAATTAGCGACTTGGTTGAGGTTGCAACTAACGCATTGACAGCGGCTTCGGTGGCTTCAACTGCTGCTACGTCAGGTAGCGCGATTAAAACGGTTGTTCCGTATGTGACAACCAAAAACGGAGACACCTTCATTATCCCGACCAATGATAGGTTATCCGCCAACCAACAGATAACTGTAAAATTCAACGCCGATAGCACGGGTACGCCATCATTGCAATTCGGAAGCACGGCGGCCTATCCGATCAAAAAAGCTAACGGATCGGCAGCGAAATTTTACGCAAGCGTCTATACGTTGTTCTTTGATGGATCGGCTTTTATTTTGTCGGGTGAAGGGGGTGAGGTTGAAAGTTACGGAACAGCAACCACAAGCGACGTATTAGCGACCAAAACAATATTAACCGAAAGTGGCCTAGTTGCCGGAACCATGCCAAACCGTGGAGCCGTTACAAATACAATCACAACGCAAAATGGACAGTACACGATACCAGCCGGATACCATAACGGTAGCGGCAAAGTAACGGCGACTTTTGCAAATCTTGTAGCAGGGAACGTGAAAAGCGGTATTAATATTGGCGGTGTTGTCGGGTCGTTACAACCTGGTGGATATGCCGAGTTAAGTTTTAACCTACTCCAGCAATCAGCTCCTCCCGGCACTACGGCTTTGGACATCTTAACTGTACCCGCAGGTATGAAACATATCGTATACAGTTCCGACTATTTAACCGGTTCTACGCCTAACACAGAATTCACTCCGTGGAATGGCGCCATGACAATAGCATTAAAATACGGCACCGGGCCGGGGGCTGGCGGTAGTAACATAACTCTCGGTAGTTATAACGGATCTAGATTTGTATGGAATTTTGAGATAAATTTCGCTACTAACTACTATCAAATTCTGTATAAAAACGGTACAGGCGGAACTCCTATATCATCAAAGGTTAATTTCACAGGTTTAACTTCTTCTACAACGAATAAGTTGTGGTTAGAGTTTGCTAACTCGGCCGTTAATAACGTCGCCTACAACGTCTACATGTATGGAGCTTTGGTTTATGGATAAGGAGGGATACCATGTTTTACATCATTCCAGATAAGTTCGGCGGAAATATCGTAAGGGTTCAAATGATTATTACTAACACAGCACCAGAACAAAAGGTAGAAGGCGGGTTTTATGTTGATGAATTGCCAATAGTTAACGCACCTGAAGGAACGTATCCTGTTTTGATGTTCAAAAAGGATACGCAAGAATTGTTTTACAATTACGAAGCTATCCCATTGCCGCCGGAACCAACACCGTCAATTTACGATCAGGTGGCGGAGTTAAGGTTGAAATTGGACGAGGCCAACGCGTCAAACCTACTCGCCCTCGACGCCCTAGCCAGCACATTTGAACTGACTTTGGATTTACAGGATAAAATTATGACTTTACAGACCGAAATCGAAACGCTGAAAAACGGGACGGTGGCTTAATCATGGAAAACAACATCATGGTTGATGTATATGTACAACTTATCAAGGCTGGTCGTAAGTCAGTGGATCAAGTGCCGTTATACGGCGGTTTAAGAAATGCTGTAGCGGAAAAACTTAATATGGTAACTACAACAAATGATCTCTGAGTTGATGTGAAATTGCTTTAAAGATTTACGCGATTCTCATCTACTTGTGAAGTTTGAATTGCAATGCTCACGTATGTAACTTTGATAGTGCCTGTACGATGCTTTTTAAGATGATAGGTTGTCAAATTGACCGGAGTAACTATTCAGAACGTAAGGAACAAGTAAGACAGCATACCACACGAACGCCGCAAGGCGTGTTTTTTCTGCCCTCGGTCCCCCGAGGGCTCTTCATTTTCCCCGAAAGAAGGTGTAATCATGGACATTACGATCATCACCGCGGTAACCTCCGTGCTGGCGGCGGTGAGCGGGATTGCGTTGGGGTGGGCGGGGCGTGCGAAGGCGGCGAGACGGGAGGCTGAGGAGTCGGCTGAAGCGGAGGCTGTGCAACGGGCGGATGTAGAGTACATCAAGCGGGGCGTAGACGACATGAAAATTGAACAAAAGCTGCAAGGCCAGCGATTTGAAGCCTTCTCCGAGCGGCTGACGCGCGTCGAGGAATCGGCGAAACAAGCCCATAAGCGAATCGATCGGCTGGAGGAAAATAAGATTTTGTGAATTATTGAGGTATATGGAAGAGTATGCTAAGATAACAATAGAAACAAGGAGGCTGCGCCACAGCCTCCCCGGTACAACACTTGGGTGGGAAACCTCCAAATGTACATCAGAGAATAACCCGCACCTTGGCGCTAACCTGGGCGGGTTATTTTAGTTAGAAAACTTCATATGCATCACATCCGATCCGGAGGCGCTACTCTCCCGTCCAAATTCATGCCAAATTATACCAGAGTCTGCTAAATATCGCAGGCTCTTTTGTTTTATGATGAAAATCCTAGAATCGTACTCACAAGTGCACAAGCGAAGGGGGCACCTTGCGGAATAGCATAAATGGAAGGGGTGAAATCGCTTATGGATACACAAAAGTACCGAATTGAAAGGCGATACATTGCAAAGCGGCCTAATGTCCGGCCAGGGACGAGGTTGACGACGGGAACCCCGGAGTTTTTTGTGGCGCATGACACAGGGAATCCGGGGGCAACGGCGGACAACCACTATGCCTATTTCAACTCGCTGAAGGATCGCACGGCCTCGGCCCATGTGTTTATTGATGATACAAAAATCCTTGAAATTATCCCGACAGGTACCGGCCCCGATCCTGCGGAGAAAGCCTGGCACGTGCTGTACAACGTGAAGACGGACAATGATTTATTTGGCTATGATGCCAACGATGCGGCCATCGGGGTGGAATTTTGCTACGGCGGGCGCATAAAATTTACGGAAGCGTACAAGCGGTATGTCTGGTATTTGGCTTATTGCTGTTACAAATGGAACAAGAACCCTTACGTCTTTATTCCATCTCACAGGCAACTTGACCCGGCGCGAAGACAGGATCCCGACAAAGCTCTGGCTACAGGCGGGAAAACGATGAACCGATTGCTGGACGATATCTCAGCCGAACTCAAGGCGATGCGTACACCTAGCCCAACGTCAAACTCGAATACATCGTTTACGCCATTGCCCGCTTCCATCGCCCAGTCGCTGATCGACAACTATGTTTCACCCGCATGGTTTGCTTCACGTGCCAAAGGGGATCAGGTTGGCATGACGCATTTTCACAATTTGGCGAACAATCTTCGGGTGGCCTCAGGGATTCCGCTAGCTTCTTCGTCCACTCCCGGCCCACTGATTCCGCTGCCAAAAAGCAATGCACAGGAAATCATCTTCCGCTGGCTATCGCCGGCTTGGTTTAAGGCACGGGACGAAGGAAATATGGCACGGGCGCAGCATTTTCACAATCTGGCGAATTACCTGCGCCGGGCTGCGGGCATCCCGGAGCAATAAGAAGGAGGGAAGTCATCGTTATGCAAAACGAGATTTTAACCAATGTATTGGCGTTTGCCTCGGTCTTGTCCGTATTTGTATTAGCTTTGGTGCAACTCGTGAAAACGACCTTCAACCTGCCCAAAAATCTAATCCCTTTCATCGGCGTGATCATCGGCGTACTGGTCGGAGCAGCGGCGTACCCATTTACGGAAATGGAGCTGGTGCTGCGACTCTGGGCGGGAGGTTTGGCGGGTTTGTCGGCCACCGGGTTGTTTGAACTCGGGAACAATCGCCAGGGAAGAACAAAGGACAAGTGAGGGGCTTACGGTCATAGAGCAGCATGATCTGGCTTGGAGGCCATTTCCACTTGAATAAAGAACATTTGTTTGCATATAATACAAACAAATGTTCCTATTTGGAGATGATCCTGGTGGAAAAATACATCGGTCGAACTGTAGAAATCATCTACGTTGACCGTACAGGCAAGATCACGCAGCGGCGGATCGAAGTTCATGATGTGCGGGGCGGTTTGGTTCGGGCGACATGCCTGACTTCCCATGTCCCTCGGGCTTTTCGGATCGATAACATATTAGCTTGTGTACCTGTGGCAAAAGGGCGGCATACTGCCTCCTGAGCCTCCTATATTTTGGGCCGTTCGCTTTGCGAGCGGCCCTTATTTTGCATTTTTCAAATCAGGATGGTTGGTAGGTGCATTGTCAATACGTTTTTCTTTGTGATAGAATGAAAGCAAATAATCTCCATAAAATAAAGAGTGAAGATGCGGGAACATCTTCACTCTAACAACAGCCGCTTTGAAGAGCGGTCGGCTGTAGTTGGTAAAAGGAATAGACCCTTACCTACCACAAATGGGGGGTCTATTTCTTTTTGTTTTGGTTTGACGTAGCTACGATCGTAATGACCAAACCGATGAGTGCTATTAATAGCGCTCCGAATTGGATCATCAGAGACAGTGCGTCTTTAACCTCCACAGGCATCACCTCCCATCGGGGAGACTAGCCGACCACCCATCTAAGCCTTCTGTTGTCAGGACTATTATACCATATTTGGTAGAGTTAGTATAAAAGCTGCGAATTACTAGAATCCCCCGGTCACTTGCAAAGTGATACGGGGGTTTTTTTGCTTAATGCACAGTGTAAATTTACAACTTTTTCGGATATTATCGTAATTTCGTGGGATATTTCATGAACTCCCGGGAGGTTAAGATTAAATTAAGCGTAAGAGAAATGCAACAGCAAAACATTATAACGTTATATTCTCAAGAGCGAAATTCCGTGTTATGCTAAATCCAATCGGAGGCAGGCATGACAACGATCCATTAAAAAGAGGCGAGCTATGATGAAGGAAAGAGTCGTTTACCGCCATCTCAAAAGAGTTAACGGGGAAGAGATCGACATCGTTATCGAGGACGGCATCATCGCTGAGATCACTGGAGCCGGTCAGGCTCGCGGCGATCGGGAATGGGATGGGACCGACCTATACGTGTCCAGCGGTTGGATCGATATGCATGTCCACGCGTTTCCGGAATTCGACCCGTATGGCGATGAAATTGATGAGATCGGCGTGAAGCAAGGCGTCACGACGATCGTGGACGCTGGCAGCTGCGGCGCGGACCGGATTGGCGATCTTGTGGCCAGCGGAAAGCGGGCGGAGACCAATTTGCTGGCTTTTTTGAACATCTCGCGGATCGGTCTGAAACGCATCGACGAGCTGTCTGAATTAGCTTGGATCGACCGTGAGCTCCTGAAGGCCGCGCTCGCCGATTATCGCGACTCCATCGTTGGCCTGAAAGCGCGAATCAGCCAAAGCGTAGTCCGCGAAAACGGGGTCACTCCGCTGCGCATCTCGCGGGAGCTGTCGCTTGAGACAGGAATGCCGCTTATGGTGCATATCGGATCGGCGCCGCCCGATATCAGGGAGGTCATTCCGCTGTTGCAACGAAAAGATATCATTACCCATTATCTCAACGGTAAAGCGAACAATTTGTTTGACGAAGCGGGCGAACCGCTCCCGGTGTTAACCGAGGCGATCGGCCGAGGGGTGCATCTTGATGTGGGCCATGGCACGGCGAGCTTCTCGTTTCGGGTGGCCGAGGCGGCGAAGCGACAAGGGATCCACCCCGACACGATCAGCACCGACATCTACCGGGGGAACCGGCTGAACGGTCCGGTGTACAGTATGGCCAATGTGTTAAGCAAATTCCTCTATCTCGGTTATCCGCTTGAAGAAGTTATTGCTGCGGTAACCACTCGTGCCGCACAATGGCTGGGCCGAGAAGAGCTTGGCCGTATACAGGTCGGGGACCCGGCCCATTTAACGTTGTTTGCCGTTAAGGAAGAACCTGTGGAACTCGTTGATTCGGAAGGAGAACGGCGCGTCTCGAACCGCCGTATCGAAGCTAAAGGAGTGATCGTCCATGGAAAATTCATTGAATGCAAAGTACGGGCTTAAGCGCGTGATCAACGCCAGCGGGCGGATGAGCATCCTTGGTGTATCCGCGCCAAGTGACACGGTGATGGAAGCGATGAAGCGCGGCGGCCAAAGCTACGTCGAAATCGCCGACCTCGTTGACAAGGCGGGAGACTATGTCGCCAAGCACGTGGGATCGGAGGCGGCGGTGGTCGTAAACTCGGCCTCCAGCGGCATCGCTTTGTCGGTAGCGGCGATTGTGACGCAGGGCGACCGGCGTAAAAGCTTACGTCTGCATCAGGAGGAAATCCCCCGTAACGAAATCATTATGCTGAAGGGCCACAACGTGCAGTACGGCGCTCCCGTGGAAACGATGGTGTACCTCGGCGGCGGCAAGCTGGTTGAGGTTGGCTACGCTAACGAAGGGCGGGCCGAGCATATCGAAGACGCGATCGGCGACAGAACCGCGGCGATTCTATATGTGAAATCGCACCACGCCGTGCAGAAGAACATGATCTCCGTCGAAGAGGCGTGGGAGGTCGCGAAACGGAATCAAATACCGATGATCGTCGACGCAGCGGCGGAGGAGGATCTGCAAAAATACGTGAAGTTCTCCGACTTGGCCATTTACAGCGGCTCCAAGGCGATCGAGGGCCCGACCTCCGGTATCGTTGCCGGAAAACGCACGTACATCGAATGGGTGAAGGTACAGCTGCACGGCATTGGTCGGAGCATGAAGGTGGGCAAGGAAACGACCTTTGGTCTGCTGCAAGCTCTGGACGAATACGCCGTCAAACCAGACAACAGCGAGCGCGAGAAAGAGGCTTTGCAGACCTTGATGCCGTTGAGTGAGCTCCCGGGAATCCGGGTCTCCATCGTGCAGGACGAAGCCGGGCGAGCGATTTACCGGGCCCGGGTGCAGGTCGACCCGCAGCAAGCCGGAATGACGGCGAAGGAGATGGTACATGCGCTGCAAACCGGCGAAATTGCCATTTACACCCGGGATTATGGAGTTAGACAAGGGTATTTTGATATCGATCCACGCCCGCTGATGGGGGACGATATCCAGATCATTGCCGCAAAAATTCGCGAATTGGCAGGAGGACGTTAAGATGTCGCAAATCGCAAAACGTTTTTATAAAAATCGGGTAGCCCTCAACGTACTAGCTAAAGATATTGCGAACGCGAAGGCAGTGTTCGAAGCCGCGGAAGGTCATGTTCTCGTTGGGGTCCTTTCGAAGGACTACCCTACCGTTGAGGAAGCCGTAACAGCGATGCAAGCATACGGCCGGGAAATCGACGATGCGGTGTCGATTGGCCTTGGCGCCGGCGATAATCGCCAAGCGGCAGTTGTTGCAGAAATCGCCAAGCGTTATGCCGGCAGCCACATCAATCAGGTGTTCCCGGCTGTTGGGGCGACCCGGGCGAATCTTGGCGGGCAAGACAGCTGGATCAACAGCCTGGTATCCCCGACAGGGCAACCGGGATACGTGAACATCTCCACCGGTCCGGCCAGCGCCGCCCAGGAGAAGCCGGCGATCGTTCCGGTTGAAGCGGCGATCGCGCTGGTGCGTGATATGGGCGGCAACGCGCTCAAATATTTCCCGATGCAAGGCTTAAGCCGCGAAGAAGAGCTTCACGCGGTGGCGGCTGCTTGTGCGAAGGAAAATTTTGCGCTGGAGCCGACCGGTGGAATCGACCTGGACAATTTCGAGCCGATCCTGCGCATTGCCTTGGAATCCGGCGTACCGCAGGTCATTCCGCACGTATATACCTCGATCATCGACAAGGAGACCGGTTACACCCGCACCGAAGACGTGCTGCAGCTGACCAAAATCATGAAACAGCTGGCGGATGCTTATGCCTAACCGCCGCATAGCAGCCTTCGGTGAAGTGATGATGCGTCTGCAGGTCCCGGGGTACGAGACGTTAGCGCAGGCGGATACGTTGAAGTATTCTTTTTCAGGTACCGGAGTAAATGTGGTGTCGGCCTTATCCCGCTATGGGCATGTTGGTGCACTGGTTACGCGGTTGCCGGATAATCCGCTGGGCGATGCCGCCGTCGCCTATCTACGCAAGCTGGGCATTGACACCGCCCACGTTGTCCGGGGAGGCAAGTACGTAGGCATGTACTTTTTGGAGAACGGCTTTGGTGTGCGTCCCAGCCGCGTCACATACTCGAACCGGTTGGACAGTAGCTTTAACACCGCGCCGGAAGGAACCTACGATTTCGAAAACATCGCCGCCAGCATGGAGGCGATCCATTTCGACGGGATTACGCTGGCAATGAACGACGGCGTACGATCCCACATGAAGGCGCTCGCCGAAGCGGTTAAGCGGCAGGGGGGCAAGGTGATTTTTGATTGCAACTACCGGCCGTCCCTTTGGGGAGAAGGCGGATATGCCCAGGCGAAACCGCATTATGAAGCGATGCTGCGGTTGGCGGACATCGTGATGATGAATGAAAAGGATGCACTGCTGACCTTGGGAATGGCCACGGACCAACAGGACCGGGAGGAGCAGCTGAAGGAGCTGATTCCGGCCGTGGCAGCAAACTATGGCATTTCCGTAATTGCCGGAACGCACCGCCAAATCCACCGCAACAATACGCATTCGCTGCGCGGATTTCTGTACAAGGGGGAACGTTTTGCGTTCTCTGATCAGCTCACGTTCTCCGTCTATGATAGAATAGGGGCAGGAGACGCTTTTGCGAGCGGGATTATCCATGGGGAGTTGCAGGGCTTTGCCCTGGAGAAGACTGTCCGGTTTGCGGCGGCAGCGGGCATGCTGGCCCATACCGTGCCGGGCGATACCCCGATGGCGACGGAGGCCGAAATCCTTCGGGCGATGGAGCAATCCGCCGCTGGCGATGTGGAAAGGTAGGGAACAGGTTCGTGATGTTGTCCCGCAAAGATAGACCGTTATATTTACAAATCAAAAACATCCTGAAGGAACGTATCTTACACGGCGTATACCCGCTAGGTTCGAATATCCCTTCTGAGCCTCAGCTGGAGCAGGAGTTTGCTGTCAGTAAAATCACCGTCCGCGGTGCGATTCAGGAGCTCGTCCAGGAAGGCTATCTGGAGAAGGGCAGCGGCAAAGGCACCAAAGTGATCCGCAATAAAGCCGCCTCCAAGTGGTCGAAATGGAAGCACTTCACGGAGATTCTGGTGGAGGAAAGCCATCAGATCCGCAAGGAGTGGGTTCGCGCTGAGACGGTGCGCAACGAGGCGGGCTCCGAGCTTCACCAGCTGTTCGGGGAGCGTTGCTTGAAGCTGGAACGTGCGTATTATCTCGACGGTGAGCCGTATATTTTTTACGAGCATTATTTGGCCGCCCCTTGGAAAGAACCCTCGGAACCGGAGCTTGAAGATTTCCGCGACCATTCGCTCTATGAAGTTCTGGATGAGTGGGGCGTATCGCTGGACAAGCTGAGGGACGAGTTCGCGGTGTCGCTTCCGCCAGCCGAGGCAAAGCAGTTTTTGCGGTTAGCCGACGGGGTGCCCGTGCTCAAGCGTTCGCGTTATTCGCGGGATGTCCAAGGAAGACTGGCCGAATATAGCATCGGCTACTATAATACGGAGCTGCAAAGTTACATCGTTGATTATGACGCATAACGCGGCTGCTCGAATGAACATTAGACCCCAGATTGTTGCTCTAAATGCAACGACCTGGGGATTTTTTATGCGAAAAAAATGATCAGAAATTATTCAGATGTTTTCGAAAGTTTATAGGATATTTCCGCCAGAACGCCGGGGCTATAATAACAATACAGATTTTTATATCTAGATTGTTATAGGGGTTTAGGAGGAGGAGCGCAGATGAAGATCACGAGACATCCGGAAAATCCAATCGTGGTACCGGGCGGTTTTGAATGGAGAAAAGTAACCGTATTCAACCCGGCGGTGATCATCGATAACGGCAAATTTTATATGATCGAACGGACGGCGGGATCGCTGACACCGTGCAAAAACTACCTGGGGTTGTTGGAAAGCGAAGACGGTGTCCATTTCACCCACGTAAAGGACGAGCCCATCGTTACGCCGGACATGCTGGGGTTCCCGTACGGCAGCGTGCAGGACCCGCGGATCGTTAAAATCGACGATACGTTTTATATGAACTATGCGCTGCGTCCATGTGCAATGAGCTACTATCCGACGGGACGAGGCGTTCCAGAGCGTTCGATTCCGAAATACCCGGACGGATGGGGCGAGCAGGAAGGCCATTGGTTGACGCGTTCATCCATCCTTGCCTCCAAGAACCTGATCGACTGGGAATTCGTCGCCGACACGACGCCGCTGGACATCAATGACCGCGACAACATCCTGTTCCCCGAGAAGATTAACGGCAAGTTCGTGCTGCTGCGGCGGCCGGAGGAATACGTAGGCGAAGCGTACGGCACGGAAAAAGCGGCGATGTGGATCACCTACTCCGAGGATTTAATCCATTGGGAAGAGCCGAAGCTGCTGGCGAAAGCGGAGAACATGGCTTGGGAATCGCGCAAAATCGGAGGATCGACGCCGCCGGTGCGGACGGATCGCGGATGGCTCGTGCTCTATCACGGCGTGGACGACGAGGTGGTTTACCGCGTGGGGGCTATGCTGCTGGATCTGGAGAACCCGGAGAAGATCATCGCCCGCACGAAAAACTTCATCATGGAGCCGGAAACGTACTACGAAAAATTCGGCTACCAGATTCCAAACGTCATTTTCCCGACGGGGAATGTCGTCAAAGACGGGTTGCTCTACATCTACTACGGGGTAACGGATACCGCGATCGCGCTGGCGACAGTGCCGCTGGATGAACTCGTGGATTATATTCTGAATGAGCCGCAAGACTAAAGGTTGCCTTTGAATAACCGCACTAAAGCGGTTTTCAAAGAGTAAGACTTGCAAACGCTTCCCATAAATTATGTGAAAAAATATGACATGAATTTACGAGTTTGACAGGATATCCTTTAAAAATCGGCTGAATATTTCGGATATAATCGAAAATTTATGGGATATAGTCGATCGGAGTTGGCTTTTATAATAAGTCATATAACAGGTGTCGAAATAAAAGCGTTCATCTCCTGTTATGTTTATGGAAGTCATCAAAAATAACAAGAGAAGAGGGTTGATTATGGGCAAAACAAACAGAGGCAAGAAATGGGTATTGCTCGGTTTGGTTGCGGTGCTGACGCTGTTCGCGGCGGCCTGCGGCAAAGAAAACGCGTCAGGCAGTAACAGCACCGGCAACGCCGGAGGCGCAAACGAAGCGGAAACAATTACTTTGAACATGATGCATCCTTGGACTTCCCCGAACGTGGACAACGAAGTCTACAAAGCGCGGATCGCCGAGTTCGAGAAGACGCACCCGAACATCGTGATCAAGCAGGATGGCGTTCCATCCGCCCAATATAAGACTAAGCTGCGCACGCTGGCAGCCGCCAACAACCTGTCCGACATCAACGTCGTTTGGCCGGGAGCGGACTTGACACCGCTTGTTGCCGGTAATCTGCTTCAGCCGATCAACGATCTCATGGACAACTGGGGTTCGATTTTGCCAGAAGCCGCGCTTTCCGGATTTAACGTGGACGGACAACAATATGCGATCCCAACCAAACAAAACTTCGTAGATATCATTTACTACAATAAAGAGATGTTTAAACAAGTCGGCTATGATCAATTCCCTGACACCTACGATAAATTCATCGATGTAGTGAAAAAACTGAAAGCCGCGGGCATCACCCCGATATCTCTCGGCAATAAAGAACAGTGGCCGCTGCAATCGTCCTACATTTCGATCATTGGCGACCGGTTCACCGGAAGTGATTTCCTCCCGGCCGTGCTTGAAGGCAAAGCGAAATTTACCGATCCCGAGTTCGTAAAAGCTCTTTCGGTCATTGACGAGTTGAGTAAACTGGGCGCCTTTAATACGGATGCCAACAACATGGATTCCGTTCAAGGCCAGGACTACTTGATCCAAGGGAAAGCAGCGATGCATATTTCCTCCGCTACCGTTGACGCAAGAGTGCGGATTAACAACGAAGAGGGAGATAAATTTGGCATCGCCTTGTTCCCAAGTGTCGAAGGCGGTAAAGGCGATCCGAAGAAGAGCGCAGGTATTGTGCAATACGGCATTGCAATTAAGAGCGGCCTAGATGAGAAGAAGAAAGCAGCTGCTGAAGAGTTCTTGAAGTTTTTCGTCAACGAAGATTTGTATAAAGAACTGATTCGCAACGGGGTTGTCGTGCCAGCGAAGGTGGAAATTCCTGATGACGCCAGCCCGTATCTGAAGGAAATGCTGGCGCTGACCGGTAACGGAACCGCGCCGGTGTTCGACAGTGTCATTCCTACGCAGGTAGTAGACGTCTTGCAAAACGGACTGCAAGCGTTGACCGTAGGCCGCGGCACACCGGAAGAGCTGGCGAAGGAAGTTCAGGAAGCGATGGATAACTACCGAAATTGATCTCTTGAAATTGATCCTTCAATATCGATGCGTGATAGAAAACCCGATCCCCGGGTTTTCTTCATTCATCGGTGTTGAATCTACATTACGACATAAAGGAGGGAACCCCTGATGCAAACGTTACGAGGTGCGAAGCTGGCCATATTTATTGGTTTATTACCTGCCCTGGTCATCTATCTGGGGATCGCCATTGTACCGATTGGCGTGTCGCTGTACTACTCGTTAATGGACTGGAACGGCATCGGATCGATGAAGTTCGTTGGTCTGGATAATTTCGTGAAGATTCTGGGTGACGACATCTTCTGGCTGTCCGTCAAAAATAACGTCATCATTATGGTGACCGGCCTGATCGGCCAAATCCCGCTTGGGTTATTGCTCGCACTGTTGCTGAACCGCGGCCTGAAGGGCTCCGGGTTCTTTCGAACGGTAGGCTTTATGCCCGTCGTCATCTCCTCTGTCATGGTGTCCTTGATTTGGGGCATGGTTTATAACACGGAATACGGGATGTTAAATAACCTGCTGGGCATCGTGGGTCTCGATAGCTGGAAGCAGAACTGGCTTGGTGACGATCGTTGGTCCATGCTGTCGATCAGCCTTGCGTATATCTGGCAGAACTGTGGACTATATATGGTTATTTTTCTGGCCGCATTGCAAAACATTCCCGATGAGGTCAACGAAGCTGCCGAGCTGGATGGGGCCACCGGGCTGAAACGCACCTTCCGTATTACGATCCCGATGATTCGCAGTACGCTGATGGTTGGGGTTGTCTATAGCATCAGTAACTCCTTCCGCGTTTTCGATTTGATTCAGATCTTGACGGGCGGCGGTCCGGCGCACCAAACCGAGGTCATGACCATCCATATGTACAACAGCGCCTTTATGAATATGCGCTACGGATACGGCAGCGCAGTAGCGATCTTAATCCTGCTGTTCAGCTTGATCGTAATCTCGATCGTCAATCGCCTAGGCCGAGAAAAAGATGCCTAAGGAAAGGAGGGAATGGCCATGAGCATGAAGTCTGTAGGCTTCCGAATTTTGGCATACACTTTTTTAAGTCTATTCGCTATCATGAATATAGTCCCGCTGTTCTGGATGGTCGTTAACTCTTTCAAAAATGAACAGGAATACGCAGCCAGCCCGTTTTCGCTGCCGGAAGCCTTGCATTTTTCCAACTACGCGGAAGCGTGGCAAGTCGCGAATATGAATGTGTATTTTCTAAACAGTCTGTTTGTTACCTTTGCTTCATTAGCAGTCACCGTATTTTTAGGAGCCTTGGCCTCCTATTTCCTATCGCGGTTTCAATTTCGACTGCGCGGCATCACTTACGGCGTATTTCTGCTTGGCATGCTCGTACCGATTCATGCAACATTGATTCCGATTTTTCTGATCATGCAGAAATTGCACCTGTTGGATACACATTTATCGTTGATTTTGCCGTATACGGCGTTCCACCTATCTTTAACGATCATTATTCTGGAGGGCTTCATGCGGGGATTCCCCAAAGACCTGGAGGAATCGGGCGTCATGGATGGCGCGGGTATTTTCCGAATCTTCTGGTCGATCATCCTCCCCATTACAAGACCTGCAATGGCTACCGTTATCATCCTCAACTTTATCTATAACTGGAATGAATATTTGTTCGCATTGGTATTAATCAGCTCGTCGGAGCTCAAGACGCTGCCGCTTGGCTTGGCCAACTTCGTCGGCATCGAAACGGCGAGTCTTACGTTGCAAATGGCAGCGCTGACGATGGCGCTGATTCCGATCATTATCTTCTATTTATTACTGCAAAAACAACTGGTTACCGGCATGACGGCAGGGGCTGTCAAAGGGTAACCGAGGTTCTCATAGGCATCATGACCGGACGGAGGCGAGTGCGATGGCAAGCTACAAAAGGTTTCTCGGCAGCTTTGGCTTAAAGCGAAAGGCGCTTGTCATTTTCCTCATCTTCGTGATTTTGCCGACGTTTGGCGTTGGCGTGGTCGTGCAAATTCAATTTAACGAGGTGCTGCGGGATCAGTTCATCAATTCCACGAAGCGGAACCTTGATAATGTCGCTGGCCAGCTTGGCGAGCAGACCAAAATGGTGGAGGATATCGCCAACTATTTGATTTTAAGTCCGGATATGCGTAACTTCCTGCGCACCTCCCCTCCGCTAAGCAGTGAACAACAAGCGGTACTGAAGCGGAACATTGAGGATTTTCTGACGTTTCAGCTGATGTCGAAGGGGTATATTCGTTCCATCGAGATTCACGGGTTTAACGGCAGTTCGATTGAAATGGGCGAGCCGTTTCGTGGCGACGAATCGAAATGGGAGGAGGCCGCCAAAGCTCGAAAAGGCGGGATTACCTGGACCGAAGGGTATACGTTGCATAGCGATTGGAACGGCGAGGTTCGGGTGTTGTCGATGTTCCGCATTCTCAACTCCTACAGTCAAATCACCCTACCGCTGGGAAGGTTGATTATTCGTCTGGATGAAGCGAGCATAGTGGGCTTGCTGGAGAAAGGGATCTTTAAGGACGGTACTGGGAGCGTCTTTATCGTTAGCCCAGAAGGCCAGGTGATTTTAGGGACGACTCAACCGTTGCCGGAAGCCCTTCACCCGGATGCGTCGTTGCTGGACAAGCTGTCGTCCTCCGGAAAGGGAGATCTGACCTGCGAGGTGAAAGGTCAACGTTATTTAACTTTATATAAAAGTATGGAGAACACGGATTGGACACTGGTCGCCATGATTCCCGAAGCGAAGGTTTCTGAGGAGTTCCGCGGCATTAAAGTGACGATGCTGGTCATCCTAACGGCGATTATGATGCTGGGCTTAACCGCGTTGATCGGCTTTCATTACACGATCATTCGCCCCATTTTGCGGTTGAAAAAAGAAACCAGCAAAGTCACCTACGGGGACTTTAACGCCCGGGTTCCGGTCAATTCCAATGACGAGATCTCCGAACTAAACCGCAAGTTTAACGAGATGGTCGCCACGATCCAACAACTGATTGAGCATAAATATAAGCTGGAGTTAAGGGAGCGGGAATCCGAGCTGAAGCTCCTGCAAAACCAGATGGATCCGCATTTTTTGTACAATACGCTGGATATGATTCGTTGGACGGCACGCTTGGAGCGGGCATCGAAATCGAGCCAACTGATCGAAATGCTGTCGAAATTTTTTCGCTCCAGCATGAATAATGGAAGCTACCAAACCACGCTGCGCAAAGAACTGGAATTTGCCCAATCTTATTTGTACCTGCAGCAGCGCAGGTTAGGTGAGAAGAAGCTGAAGTATTCCCTATTTATCGAGGCGGGCATAGAGGACGCCGTAACGTTGAAAGCTACACTACAGCCATTAGTGGAGAATTTCATCAAGCACGGCCTGGACCGCAGCAAGCCGTATGGCGAGGTAAACGTACGCTGTTACGCCCGTCAAGGCGAAATTTGGGTGGACGTCATCGATAACGGCAAGGGAATGGATCCCGGTAAAGCTGAGGCGATCCGAAACGCGCTGGAGCGGCGAGGAGCCGGCGGAACCCGGGAAGGGGCCTTGCTAAACATCCATGAAAGACTAACGATTTTTTACGGACAGGAGTACGGTTTGGAAATTGTCGATACTTCGGCCGCAGGCACGTGGGTACGGCTTCGTTTCCCTATTGCCGAGCCCGGCCATCCGGGAGGTGAGCCCTATGAATCCTAATGTTCGAGTCATGAATGTAGCACCTGCTAATGCAGGTAAACTTGTGAAAATGCTGATTGTGGACGATGAAGCTGTCATTTGCGAGGGGTTGCGTTATACGATCGATTGGTCGCAGCTAGGCGTGGAAGTCGTAGGTGAGGCGTATGATGGATTCGAAGCGCTGCGGCTCATTGAAGAGTACGGAGCCCAGCTGGTGCTGTCCGACATCCGCATGGACGGCATGGATGGGCTGGAACTGGCGAAGCAGGTACGGCAACGCTATCCTGAGGTGCAAATCGTCATTATCAGTGGTTATGAAGATTTCGAATATGCGCGCCAGGCGATCCGGGTCGGCGTAGGCGACTACTTGCTGAAGCCGGTAGATATTGAAGAATTGAGCTCTGTCGTGAAAAAAATCGTTGCCGCCATCCGCACCGGCGGCAAGGAAGAGAAGACGCGGGAGATCGAGTTGTGGCTGTCGGGCATGGCCCGGCACGGGATGGCGTTCGGCCAGGAGCCTCCGGCTTCGCTGAACGGCGCACAATTCCGCATTGCAGCGACTCAGCTAGCTGAATTCCACGAACATTTCGCCAATATGGAGGCGGAGAGATACGCAGCCGTTCAAGAGGCTTGGCTACACGGTTTGCAACGTGCTCTGGAAGGCAGTCCATTCCATGCCGTATCCGTCTTCGACCATGAAAACCTGCTGATGACCTTACTGGCAGCGGAGAGTCGCATCGAACCCGTCGTGTGGGATGAGTGGGTGGCAAAAGCTATTGGTTCGATCAGCCTTGGAACAGGGGAGCAAATTTATGGCGGGATTTCCACCGTGTACGAGGATTTGGGGGAGACCGCAGTTCGCTGTGCCGAAGCGTTACGCCTGCTGACGTTCCATGTATTGGACGGCCGACAAGTCCTGACGCCCAGTTATGGAGAGGCTGTGATGTCCGAGCGGTCGTTGCCAGCCTTCGATAGTGGAGAGGCAGTGCAGTGTCTCGTATCCGCGTTATTCAAGCAGGATCGGGAAGAAGTTCACCGATTGGTGGAGGACATGTTCCATTTTTTCCGGGAATCGGGTTATCTTCTGCCGGAGGCTTGGAACCTGTATGAGGAATTGTTTGCCCTGCTCCGCCAGCGCTTGCGCAAAAGCGGGATGACCGGGTTGGACTACGCCCGCCGGGGGCAGCCGGACCCGAATATATATAACTCCTATGCCGGACTGGAAACGGTAGTGATCGAGGATATGGAGGAGCTGCAGCGATTAATCGATCAGAACGGAATCGACAAGTCTTATTGGATCGTTGAAAAAGCGAAAAAGTACATCATCGAACGTTACCGCACGGATCTTAAGGCTTCCGAAGTTGCGGCTTGGCTGAAAATCACACCGAGCTATTTCAGTTATATTTTTAAGCAAAGCACGGGAAAAGGGTTTACGGAATACATGAACGAGATGCGGATTGATCAAGCCAAGCATCTGCTTGCCACGACGCAAGATAAGGTATTCGAGATCGCGGACAAGGTCGGCTATAAAGAGTATAAGTATTTCGTGTCCGTGTTTAAAACCTATACGGGCATGACACCGAAGGAATACCGCGGTCTGCGTGTCAGCAGGGAAATGTCTGGAGCCGGGGGGAATACGGATGGAAATTTATAAGCTGTCGTCCGCTCCGATAGAAGAACGGGTAGCGGATTTATTGGCCCGGATGACGCTCCGGGAAAAGGTTGGACAGCTGAATCAGCGGATGTACGGCTGGGACGCCTACAACCGTCAAGGAGATGCGTTTGAGCTGACCGATGCTTTTAAGGACGAAGTGGCCCGAGGCGGCGGGATGGGCGCGCTGTACGGCTTATTCCGCAGCGATCCTTGGTCTGGCGTGAATTACGCGAACGGAATTGCAGCGGCGGACAGCGCGAAGGTAGCGAACATGGTGCAGCGGTATGTGTTGGAGCATACCCGGTTGGGCATTCCCGTCCTGTTGACGGAAGAGTGTCCGCATGGCCACCAGGCGTTGGACGGAACGCTGCTGCCGGTGAATCTCGCTGCCGGAGCCACCTGGAATCCGGAGCTGATGGTACAGGCCTACGCTCGGGTGGCGGCGGAAATCCGCAGCCGCGGGGCGCACGTCGGGTTGGTCTCGGCGCTTGATATTTTGCAGGAACCGCGTTGGGGGCGTTCCGAGGAATGCTTCGGCGAGGACCCCTATTTGGCTGCCCGCTTTACGGAAGCCGCGGTACGCGGAATGCAGGGCGAAGACCCGCTCAGGCTGGATGCACCGAACCGCATTGCGGTCGTCCTGAAGCATTTATGCGCCCAGGGGGCAGCTCAGGGCGGGCGTAACGCAGGTCCGGCGGCCATCGGGCCGCGAGAACTGCGGGAAATCCACCTTCCAGCGGCACGGGCAGGTGCGCTCGCCGGAGCTGCTGGCTTTATGGCGGCCTATAACGAAATCGATGGTGTGCCCTGTCATGCCAACCGCGATTTGTTGACAGGCATCCTGCGAGAGGAATGGGGCTTCGAAGGCCTGGTGATGGCGGATGGCTGCGCGGTGGACCGGTTGCTGGCGCTTACCGGCAGCCACGAGTCCGCAGCGGCGCTGGCGCTGTCGTCCGGTGTAGATCTTAGCCTATGGGATACCGCTTTTACCACGTTGGAGGAGGCGGTTCGTCAAGGGCTGGTTTTGGAAGCGGATATCGACCGGGCGGTAGCGCGCGTCCTGAGGCTGAAATTTCGGCTGGGCCTGTTTGACAAACCATACGTGCCGGAGTTACGGGCAATTTCCGTGGTGGGGTGTCCGGATTTCCAGAAGATTAATCTGCAGGTTGCCCGTGAGTCGGTCGTGCTGCTGAAGAACGAAAGAGATCAGTTGCCGATCGTTGGCCAGCCGCGTCGGATTGCGGTGATTGGTCCGAACGCCGATCGCTTGTACAATCAACTGGGCGACTATACAAGCGTCCAACGTGAGGGGACCGGCACGACGGTGCTTCAGGGCATCCGTGCGTGTGCACCGCAAGGTGTCGACATCGTATACGCCTTGGGTTGCGGGATTCGCGATCGCTCCAAGGCCGGGTTCGCGGAAGCGGTGGCTGCTGCGAAGGAGGCGGATCTGGCGATTCTTGTGCTCGGCGGGAGCAGCGCCCGAGAGTTCGGGGGCGAGTTCGAAGACAACGGAGCTGCGATCGTCAAGGAGGGCAGCCCGTCTGAGATGGATTGCGGCGAAGGCGTAGACCTGGCCGATCTGTCACTCGGCGGGGTCCAGCTGGAGCTCGCCGAGGCAGTTGCCGCCACGGGCACTCCCGTCGTCGCCGTCATCATTCAAGGCAGGCCGCATGCGCTTGGCGAGGTTGTTGAACTGTGCGATGCAGTCCTCTGCGCATGGTATCCCGGAACGGAAGGCGGCCGGGCGATCGCCGAGATCCTATTTGGGAAGGTGAACCCAAGCGGGAAACTGCCGGTGACGTTGCCGCGATCCTCCGCCCAACTTCCGATATATTACAACCAAAAGGATCCAGGACGGATCCGAAATTACGTCGATATGCCTTCTGCACCGCTGTATCCATTTGGCTATGGCCTGAGCTATACGCAGTTTATTTATGCCAAGCTGTCTTTATCCAGGACTGCCGTCTCGACGACTGCGCTTGAGAACGGGGAGCGGGTCATGGTGCAGGTGGAGGTCAAAAATACGGGAGCACGAAGCGGTGCAGAAACCGTCCAGCTGTACATTCGAGCTCGGGAATCGGGGATCACCCGGCGAATCGCCGAACTAAAAGGTTTCACCAAAATCGAGCTCGCCCCGGGGGAAATCCGCACTGTTGAATTTAGCCTGGGGCGGGAAGAGCTGGGGATTTGGACCCGGGAGATGCGTTTTGCAACGGTTCCATGTAAAGTCACGGTAATAGTTGGTGGCAGCAGCCAAGCCGCCCTTTCAGCCGATTTAACTGTGACGGTTTGATAACGCGAGTACAAAGTTCATAAGCCACAGCGCGAGAGTCCAAGGTGTCAGTCAGGATGCTCGCGCTGTATTAATTTCTGGCTCCCTCCTGTTTTTGGGCGCCTTTTACACCATTATCCCGTTTGATCCGTCAGTTGGTACCTCCATACCTGGCATACCCCCATACTTCCATACCTCCGATGCTTCCGTGCTTCCATTTCTCCGCACTTCTGTACCTCTGCATCTCCTAACTCCGCAGCTACATATCCTTCATATTGCCTTACCCAACCTGCTCCCTTAACAAAAGGGATAATGATGCAAAAGGCAACCCGAAACCCACCTATACCCCCTCGACAACCGCCCTGCCTTCAACAAAAAATCCTCCCTACTTCCATCTATTCGTTGACTTCGCCAATGGCTGTCCATACAATACTTAAGAAAGCGCTTTCTTTCATGAAACGACGAAAATGCATTCGATGTGGGAGTGGTGAAATGAGAGGAAATTGGTACCGACGGATGCTGTTATCGTACTTTCCCATCTTTTTGATCACGGTGGCGGTGTTGTTTTTTATCTTCGTGATTATCGTTAGCGATATCTCGTACAAGCAGACGGTCAAGGCCGACCGGATCACAACGGATTATGTGGTAGGGCGGCTGACCAGCTCGCTGAAAGGCATCGAAATGGACGTGCTGGAGGAAGTCGAAAAAAACAAACGGTACGAGGATTTCCTAAACGTGGCGCTGACCGAACAAGACAGCCAGATTATCTTGGATGTAGCGGCCAGCATCCGCGAAATGGCTTCTCGGGACAGCCTGATCGAATCCATTTATATTTTCCGGATAAAAGATCGAAAAGTGCTAACGCGCAGCGGGCTGATGGATTTAGATACGTTTGCCGACCGCGCTTTCGTCGAAGCAGCCTTAACGAAGCTGGAGGATCGTAGCTGGTCGCCGATCCGCAGCTACCGGGAGTTCAGCTCGGATCAGGGGAAGCGGGTGATTTCCAGTTACAAGCGAGAGCCTCTTCCTTTCGGTGATGATGGGCTGGTCGTCATTAATCTCGATATGTATGCAATTGAGCGAATGATCCGCTCCATGAATGATAGCGAAGTCTCCTTTCTGGATGTTCGCGATGCGTCCGGCGAGCTGCTGTTCTCCACGCGTTCCGCCGACATGCCGCAGGGAGAGAAGAGCCGCGTTGTGAATCGGGTAACATCGGAGGTGCTCGGATGGCAGTTCGAGAGCGGCCTTGCCGCCGGGCAGCTGTTTACGTGGGTCTCCTTTATCTCTTATATCTGGGTTGTGCTTGGGATTGGGACGGTGGTTGCCGCCCTGGTGTATTTGATTTTTATTACCCGAAAAAATTATCAACCGATCCGAGCGATGGTAGGCCGCATCGAATCACTGCGGCAGCGTGAGGACGAGCTTGGATTAAAAATGGATGAGCTGTCCATGATCGACCAGGCGCTGGAGGATTTAATTCGGCAAGCCGCGGATTACGAGAAGCAGCAGCGCGAGAATCTGTTGATTAGCCGCCGCCAGCTGTTTTATGACCTGATGCAAGGCGAGACCCCGGACATGCTGGGGGATCGTCTGAAGAAGCTGGGCGTGCAGCCGAAGGAGGAGCCGCTCCAATTGGCATTTGTCCTCGTGGAAATTAGCAACTACCCTGACTTTCGCAGCTCGTTCTCCGAACGGGATCAGCATACTCTCAAGTTTGCACTCACAAACGTTCTCCAGGAGCTGGCGCAAATCGATGGGCTCTACGGCTGGGCGGAATGGATCGCTGAGGATCGATTGGGCATGATCGTGGGCGTTGACCAAACCCATGAATCGGCGGCGCAGGCCATCCGCGGGTTTGCGGACAAAGGGAAGGCCTGGGTCGAGCAGCATCTGCGCTTTTCCTTGCGATTCTGTGCCGGTCATGTCGAGCGCGATTGGCAACGAATCGACCGATCCTACAAAGCGGCGCTTGACGTCTTACAGCACAAGCTGTCGTTTGGTCAGGAGGCGATCCTCCTGAGTGAAGATCTGCCGCAGCCTGCCGACCGCAGATGGCATAAGGATGTGATGATGATTTCCGAGCTGGTGCGCGATATCCGGCACTTGGACGGCGAATGGCGTATGCGTCTGGATCAGTGGTTCGAGCAGATGGCAAGCGATTGCCTGAAGGACGAGGATATCCGGATGCTGCTGCAGATGCTGATCGATATGCTGGGGTACGAGTTGGCGTCCCTTTCCGGAGAGCTTCGCGACTATTTTCACGGCCCAGAGATGGAGAAATTGCAAAATGACGTGAAAATGGCCGGCACCCTAGAACAGATAAAATCGTTATATTCTGATTACTTAACCGGGCTGTACCGTTTATATGTGGCACACAGCGAAACCAAAAACCACCGGGCGATGGTGGGCGAGCTCAAAACCTATATCGAGGAGAACTTTGAAAACCCGGATCTCTCCTTAAAACATATCAGCGATCGTTTTCATATTTCGGCGAAGTACGCGAGCTATTTGTTTAAGGAAGAATTCAACATGAAATTTGTTGACTTTATCGTTCAGCTGCGCATGGAGCGGGCTCAGGAGCTGCTGGCCGAGACCGACGAGACGATCCAAAACATCTCCACTCGCGTAGGGTATGCGAACTCGATTACCTTCGGACGCGTATTCAAAAGGGTTGTTGGCGTGACGCCAGGCGATTACAGAAGGCTCAAGCTCAAACCTGCGAAGTCCCGGCATTCCGAGATATAGCGAAATAAGTTTATTGCGGGAATTTGCTTTATTTTTCCGTAATCTGGATATTTGGATGGCGGTTTATCCGCCCGAAACTAGTTTATTGCTGCCCCATCCGAGCCATGGCATACTTGGGTCAATCTGGACGGGGGCGGCAGCCGCAGTGAAAAAGTGCGAATCCGCGAATTCACGTCTTGCGTCTTCCGATCAGAGGATACATCTATTCGAAGAGGGGATGAAGAAAGATGAGGAACAAAAAAAGATCAGGGTTGGCTATCACTACGGTTATTTTGATTACTTCCTTGTTGTTTACAGCCTGTTCGTCTTCGTCGAATTCGAAATCCAATGATCCCAGCGGTGCTTCGCAATCGGGCGAATCGAACGGCAAGAGGGTCACGCTGAAGGTTGAGGTGTTCGATCGGGGTAACTCGCCGGCCGGATCAACGATTACCGATAACTACTTGACGAGATACGTACAGGAGAGCTTCGGAGATCCGAATAACATCGATGTAGAATTTGTACCGATTCCCCGTTCCGAAGAAGTCGAGAAGCTGAACGTCCTGATGGCGAGCGGCAGCGACGTACCGGACATTGTGTTCACGTATGACACCAACACGTTTAATCGTTATGCCTCCCAGGGCGGCTTGACCGATCTGGCTCCGCTTCTTGAACAATATGCCCCTAATTTAACGGCTTTCCTCGGCGAAGAAATCTTGCAATACGGCCGGTATGAAGGCACGCAATATGCAGTTCCTGCCAAACGTACGCAGCTGGGTAAATATGCTTCCTTCATCCGTCAGGATTGGCTTGATAAGCTGGGACTGCCCGTACCTCAAACCACAGAGGAGTTATACAATGTGCTGAAGGCCTTTAAGGAGAAGGATCCCGGAGAAACGGGCGGTCAAGTCATCCCAATGGTCATGACCGTAGCCAACGCTCAATATGAACCCCTTCTCTGGTCCTTTATCGAACCATTAACCGAAGAACAAACCTATACCTTGACCCAAACGCTGGGCTCCAATGATTATCCGACGCTGCTGCCAGGCTTTAAGAACGGCCTGCAATTTATGAATAAACTCTACAATGAAGGCTTAATCAGCAAGGACTTCGCGCTGGATACGGACAAGAAAAAACTAGGCGAAGACGTATCCTCGGGGAAAGTTGGTTTTTTCAGCGAGGACGATGTGAATCCATTCTATGAAAACGGCTCCTACGCCACACTCCAGAAAAACGTTCCCGGCGCCATTCTCAAGTCGGTAGACGTCTTCACGAACTCTGAAGGCAAGCATGCCAAACCGATGTACAACCCGAACGGCATGTACATTATGATTCCGAAATCAAGCGAACGTGCCGTGGAAGCGATCAAATATTTGGAGTGGATGGCTTCGGATGACCACCTGTTCCATATGCAAAACGGCATCGAAGGCGAGAACTACACCATGGTCGACGGTGTTCCGGTTGCTATAGAGAATCAAACCGAGGAAGCGTTAAACCGCTTGTATAACAGCGGCGATATGGCGATTATCTCCAACGGCAAGCAGCTGGGCAGCGATGAATTAAACCTGAAAGCTCGGGCGATGCAATTCCCGACAAGATATCAGAAGGATGTTGCGGAGGCTCAAGCGATCGCCAATACGGATCTGATTAAGCCGGTCGTGATGAGTAAACCGATTGAAGCGCAGACGAAATACGGGACCACGTTGCAGGAGAAGTTCCACGAAATGCTCGTGAAGGTGACGATGGCAAAGCCGGAGCAATTTGAAAGCGTATACGAAGCGATGATGAAGGACTACATGGCCAGCGGAGGCCAAGCGATCCTTGATGAGCGCACAGCTGTCTACAAAGAAATGCAATCCAAATAAATCAAGTTGGGTCATTGCGGGGATGGGGTGTGCCTCACCCCGCAGGCAGCCTAACGCATCAGGGAGGGGACCGCTGTGAGCTGGAAAGTTTATATCCGCAGATATTGGCAGTTATACGCGTTGCTTGCGCTGCCGCTCGCTTATTTTTTGATTTTCCGATATGGCCCGATGTACGGGATTCAGATTGCATTTAAGGATTTTAACTTCTTCCAAGGGATCGGGGGCAGCAAATGGATTGGGTTTGAGGCGTTCCGGGAAGTGTTTGGGATGCGGGACTTCTATCTGACGCTTCGCAATACGCTGATGCTGAATTTCTTGGATTTGCTCGTTTCTTTCCCGGCCCCGCTCATTCTGGCCATACTGCTCTACGAAATGCAGATTCAATGGTTTAAAAAGCTGTCGCAAACGATTCTTTACATCCCGCATTTTATCTCCTGGGTGATCATTGGCGGGATTGCCGCGCAGGTGTTCGGGACGCAGTCCGGGTTGATCAACAATGTGATCACCTCGATGGGATTTGAGGCGGTTCCTTTTCTTACGGAGAAGAATATCTGGCTGGTGACTTATTTGCTTATCGGCATGTGGCAAAGTGCAGGCTGGGGGACGATCATCTATTTGGCGGCGCTCACGGGCATCAACAAAGAGCTGTTCGAAGCGGCCAGCATTGATGGAGCCGGTAGATTGAAACGAATCTGGCATATCACACTTCCCGGATTAAAATCCACCATCGTGATGCTGCTGATCATTAACTTGGGCCATTTGATTACGATTGGCTTTGATCGGCCATATGTGATCGGCAATCTTGCCGTTCGCGAGTATTCCGATGTACTCAGTACGTTCGTTTACCGCGTTGGGCTGCAGTCTGGACAGTACACGATCGCCACGGTAGTTGGCTTGTTCCAGGCCGTTGTTGGGCTGGTGATGGTGCTGTCGGCCAACCATATTTCCAAGAAGCTTACCGATGAAGGGATCATATAGGAAGTATAGGGAGGTTTAGGAGGTATGCACGTTGATGAAAGGAGCGGACGGACGTGAAAGAACAAACCGCTAATCGTGTGTTCGATGTTGTCAATTTTGTCGTGATTGCTGTCGCCACGTTGCTGTGTCTTGCTCCATTTATTCATATTCTCGCCGTTTCTTTAAGCTCAGCAGGGCCGATTCTGTCCGGGAAGGTCAGCTTGCTCCCGGTTGAACTGACGTTTGATTCCTACAAACAAGTATTCACCGATCCGTCGATGATCCGCTCTTTGGGATTTACGGTGCTGTTGACGGTTTTGTATACGCTGCTTTGCATGCTGATGACGATTGCCGCCGGATACCCTTTGTCCAAGCGGAAGCTGAGAGGCCGTAGATTCTTTATGACGGTCGTCGTGATCACGATGTTCTTCAGCGGGGGGATCATCCCGGAATATATTTTGGTTCGCAGCTTGAACCTGTTGGATTCGATCTGGGCGCTGGTGCTTCCAGGACTCATTAATCCATTTTACTTGATCATCCTGATCACTTTCTTTAACAACATTCCGGAAGGCTTGGAGGAATCGGCGGAGATCGATGGCAGCAGCCATTTTCGCACCCTGATCCATATCATCCTGCCGCTGTCGCTTCCGGTGATTGCGACGCTGAGCTTGTTCTATGCAGTTGGACGTTGGAACGGATTTCAGGATACGTTGATGTACATTAACAGCCCGGAGTTGTACCCGCTGCAATTAAAGCTGTATCAGATGATCCAAAACAACATGATTTCCGATCTGCTGGCGGCGGAAGGCGCTGGTGCGGTGACGAAGCTCGTTTCGGAAGGCTTGAAGTCCGCGAGCGTGATGTTCGCGACGATCCCCATCCTGCTCGTATACCCGTGGCTGCAGCGTTATTTCGTCAGCGGCGTTATGCTTGGCGCGGTGAAGGGGTAACGGGAACGGTTAGATCTTACGATGCTGTGGCAGCGCGGAAGGGGGAGGTGGGTTGGAAATGGAAATCTACGACAAGCTGGTGTCCATGAACGACGAGTTTGCGCAAGCGGCGGTGGAGCAGCAGGTTCTTGATCCGGCCAGCCGATTTTATGGCGGGGTGATCGACCCGGCAAACGGGATCGCCTGGCCGAGCCACGGCGGAACGCCAAAGGATATGGCCATCTGGGCATGCGCTCTGGTGAACGAGGATTCTCGGTTTTATCACGAGGAGACGCTGCTAAAGCGTTTGGAGCTGGCGGCGCAGTTTATGCTGCGGTCGCAGCATGCCGACGGCTCGATTTCGCCGCCCTGGACCAATCTGCATTCGCCGCCCGACACCGCTTTTGTGGTGAGCGGACTTGCGCAGGTCTATGAGCTGCTATGTACTCATGCGGCCGAATATGCCCCGGTTCGTAAAGCGGCAGAGGATATTCGCCTCTTCCTGGAGCGGACGATTCCGGTGCTCCTGACGGGCGGATGCCATACGCCAAATCATCGGTGGGTATTGTGCTCGGCGTTAGGGTTCATGTACAAGCTGACCGGACGGTCGGAGCTGAAGGAGCGGGCGGAAGCGTGGCTCGCGGAAGGAATCGACTGCACGCAGGACGGCGAGTGGACCGAGCGCAGCAACGGGATCTATAACGCGGTCAGCGACATCGTCTTGATTTTTGCCGCCGAGCAATTGGAGCTTCCCGAGCTGCTCGAACCGGTCCGCCGCAACCTGCGGATGATGGCGTACTTGATCCACCCGGATGGAGAGGTGGTCACGGATTATTCCGGACGCCAGGATTTTGGCAGTCCGTTTGATTTAAGCGGGTATTTCCTCGCCGCCAAATGGCTCGCGTACCGCGACAAAGACCCGCTCTTCGAGGCCATCGCCGAGTTGGCCGGCCGTTCGCTAAGGCATCCGGGCGGCTTGCCGAACCATGCGCTTCTGGGATTGCTTCGTTATCCTGAGCTCCGTCAGCCGGCGGTCCCGCCTGTCCCTTTGCCGGAAGACTATCGGGTCGTTCTCAACCGCAGTTTTCCGCGTGAACACTATTTAAGCGGTATGGAGGCGGCCGGGCATCACGGGCGTATTTATCACAGCAAGCTGCATCCCGATTTCGGCGCGCCGATCGCTCGGCATCGTCACGGGAAGACGAGTGCAACCGTGATGGCGGAAGCGAATTCCTTCTTTGCCTTGCGACACGGCAACGTGCGGCTGCTGGCGGTGCAGCTTGCATCTGCGTTTGCGCCAGGGTACGTGAAACTGGAGCAGATGGAGGAACTGGAGCTAGAGCAGGGAAAAAGCCAGGAGCAGTCGCAGAAGCAAGGGGAGGGACTGTTGAAGAAGCAGGCGGCTGAGGAGATACAGGAGCAGAGGAATGTGCAGGGACAAGGTAAGGCGCAGGAGAATGAGCAGGAGCGAGGGCTAAGGGCAAAGTCAGGCTACCGTTTAACTGCAACGGAACGAAAGGGATACTATGCCCCTGTTGCGAAGGAGCTCTTGCCCGAAACGGCTAGAGGGCCGGTGAGTCCCTGGTATTTGCTGCCCCATCATCGGCGGGAAGTTACCCATGAGCAGCAGCATCGGGTCGAAGTCGAGGTCTTGGAGACCGCGGAGGGATGGAGCCTTCGCGTTCAATGCGCTCGCGAGGAGCCGATTTTGACGCAGCTTACGTTCCTCTTTGGCCAGGAAAGCGAGATGACGGGCGGCGAGGCGGTGGAACAAGCGGAAAACGGCATGTTGTTCTGGAAGCAAGGCAAGGTCCGCTTATCATCCGGTGAGGATTGGATTGAGCTAAATGGCGGCGTGATGGAGCATAAGGCCGCGGGGCTTAATAACACCGGAGTTCCCGTCAATTGCCGGGCACTCGTCGTCAACCTGTTGACGCCTTATGACCGGACGTTTGAACTCAAGCTGTCACACTAAACAAAGACATGGCTATGGATAGAAGGGAAGGAGACATCAACTTGGGCGAATATATCGAGGATCGGGAGAGTTCCTATTATTGGTTCGGTGACGAAGACGAACGGATTTTGGAAGTGATCGCCGCAAGGTATATCGGGGCGAATCCGCCGATCCCGTTTGCGCTGCGCACTTTCTCCAAAACGGGAATTTTGCAGACGGCAGAGGGCTTGTATGACATGGACTTTCCCGCCAAGCTTCCGCATGCGGAGGATGGTGATTACGTCTATGCGTACGGGCTGGTCTGGAGTGACGGGGAGCGGGCGATCGACGGTGTCTTGGAGCCGTTGGGGCCGGTGCGGCTGTTCGTAAACGAGAAGTTGGAATACCGTTCTACGGTTGTTGACGAACTCGACCCCAAGGCGCGAATTAAGGTGCCGCTCGTATTCACCTCGGGCTGGAACACACTGCTGATCGAGGCGCGAAAAACTCCCTCCGGCTTCGGCTGCCGGTTCGGGGCCGATGAAGCGAAGGTACGGATTCTGCAGGTCTTAGCCCCGTTTGCCGACCGGCAGGGGAGTGCTGGCTGGGTGTATTCCGAGCCGGTGAAGACGGCCTGCTTCGGTGGAAGCGACCAAGGCCAGGCTTATCCGGATTGGCAAGGATCTGAAGCGGCGACTGGGTTGAAATGGTTTCCGGCAGTAAAATGGCCGGAACAATCACAAGGACTGCCGAATCTGGAACGAATCTGTGGCAATCCGGCTCAGCCTGCAGCGGCTTATGCCTGGAGCTCGGTCCGTATCCCGGCCTCCGCCGATCGCATCGAGCTGAGCGGAACCGTTCGGGGAACGACGCACATCTGGGTGGATGATAGTCTTGCCACCACGGTTACGGGCGGCGGACCGTTCCATGTTCAAACCGAGGTTCAGCCGGGAGTTCGGCAGATCCTGGTGCGAACGGAAAACGCAAAAGAAGGCTGGGGCTTCGAGCTGGCAGCGGAAGCCGGTGGGAAGCCGCTGGCTTTCACTGAACCGGTGAAGGTTCATGGAAATCCTGGCACGTGGTTGTACCTGGGCCCCCTTCCGGCGGAAAGGATGCTAAAGCCGCAAGAGGTCCGTACGTTCAAGAAACCGTTGGACGGCTTAGGCGGCTGTATTTACTGGGCGGTGGATGCTCCGGAGACGCGCGTCCGGCCTTTTTACGAGAATGCGATGTTAAGCAATAAGTGGACGACCGAAGGGGCAACTAATTTCGGACGCTGGGATTATCCGCTGGGCGTGACGATGTATGGTTTGCTTCGCACGGCGAAGGAATTGAACCGCCCGGACATCCGGCAGTATGCACTCTCCCATATTTCCAGTTGCACAGAAATGTATGAATACTCGTTATGGGACCGGGAGGAGTACGGTTTTCCGGGGATCAACCATCAGCTCGTGTTGCTGCGGATGCTCGATAATTGCGGATCCTTTGGATCCGCGATGCTGGAGGCTTATCTGGATGGAGCGGAGCAGGCCGAGTTCCGCAAGATTGCGGACACGATCGCCGATTTTATGCTGCATCGGCTGGAGCGGCGGGAGGACGGAGCTTTTTACCGGCGTTGTGAAGGAGAATATTCGGCCGATACGATGTGGGCGGACGATTTGTATATGAGCGCCCCGTTTCTCACCCGTTATTCGATGGTGACGGGTGAGGCTGACGCCATCAATGAAGCGGCGAAGCAGTTTTTACGGTTTATGCGTTATTTGTATATGAGCGATCAGCAGGTCATGTCCCATGTTTATGATTTTAAATACGGCCAACCAACCCTAATCCCTTGGGGGCGGGGGAATGGCTGGGTACTGTTTTCGTTAAGCGAGCTGCTGGAGCGGCTGCCCGAAACGCATGAGGATCGGGAGGAGCTGCTGACGATGTTCCGTGAATTAAGCCAAGGCATTGCCGCACTTCAATCCGATTCCGGGTTATGGCACCAGGTCCTCAATCGGCCAGATGCGTATTTGGAGGCTTCCTGTACCGCGATGTTCGTTTATGCCTTTTCACGTGGCGTCCGCTTCGGTTGGCTTGATCGTGAGGGGCCTTACATCGAGGCGGCGCTTAAAGGCTGGAGAGGGCTCGCCGCGCAGGTGATTGACCGCCAGGGCAATGTACATGGCGTTTGCAGCGGTTCCCGGTATTCCTTCTCTCCGGATTATTATATGGAGGATCTGCGGACGGTTCGAAACGACAATCACGGCATCGGCATTATGATGCTGGCTGCTGTGGAAGTGTTGCGGTTGAAGGCCCTGAGGTCTAGCAAGGAAGGAAGATGAAAGATGGCGAGCAGCATGCTGGAGCAAATGACACCGGAGCAAGTGTTTTTGGTGAAGCAGGCGATGGAGGAGATGGATCGTCATTATGACGAGGCAAAACACATGCTGCGAAATGCGGAGGACGGGCGGAGCGAGTGGCATTCGACCCGCGGCAGTGCGCACTACGCTGTCGGTTTGTTGATCCGGAACGGTGAAGGAGATGTGGAACGTGCCTGCGCCGTTTTGGATGAGGTGTTGAACCTGCAATTCGATGCGCCGGACGAAATTTTCCACGGCACGTTTAAAACCTCCCCGCAGGCTGCGGACCCTCCCCGGGGCGGTTATCCGTGGAAGCGCTTCGGGCCGGGCTTCGCGTACTACGTTACAAGCATGTTGGAGAAGATCTCTGATCATCTGGCCGAGGAGCTTGGCGCAGAATGCGAGGGGAGAAAAAACGTAAGAAGGAAGGACGTGGAGGAAGCCTTGGCGAGGGCCGCCGATCGGGTCATTCCCCCAGTCTGGAGGAGCTATGACCCGAACTGGCGGGAGTTTATCGCCTGCGCGTTTGCGGTGATTTTGGAGCATTTCGAGCCCCGGTTCCCTCGGGAGCTGGTCCGGCGCATGGATGAAGCGATGATCAAAGCCGTCACCGGCTCCATCGACCGCAGGCTGTCGGATGCGGTGCCGATGAATACGAACATCGAGCTGATGCATCTGTTTATCACCCATTATTACGGGTATCGTTATGGCAATGAAGCGTGGATTCGTCATGCTGACCATGAAGCCGATCGGTTCCTTGAGGAATTCGCCGAATTCAACACTCTCGCGGAGTTTAATTCGACCACCTATTACGGAGTCGACCTCACCGTGCTCGGCTTAATCCGTAAATTTGCTCGAACCGATCGTTTCAAAGCGATAGGACATACGATTGAACAGGCTTTGTGGGAGACGATTGCGTTATTTTATCACCCGGGCTTGGAAAATATGGCTGGCCCCTATGCCCGTGCCTACGAGATGGAGATGACCGCCCACAGCTCGATGGGAGTGTTCTTGTACCTGGCGTTTAGCGAGCGGTTGAAGCATCTGGCCGCGGTCAATTGTGAGACGGGGCATGATCCGATGATCGCGCTGGTTGGCGTGGATGTGCCGGAGCATGTAAAGCCGAAGCTGATTGGTGAGCCGGAGGAGCGGATGGTGAACCGGCAATATCGCGAGCTGTGCGAAAGGGATAAACCTGGCGAGAACCGCTTCGTGTGCACGGCAACCGCATGGCTGGGGCGAAACCTGATGATCGGCGCGTGTTCGGGCAGCCGCAATACGAACGGCCAACTGCATCCGGCGACGATGCACTGGCGGAGCGATGATGGAGGCCGCTACTCGTTACGGTTGATCCGCCGGGAGCCGGAGAGCAGCTGGAACACCCATCTGCGCGGCTATTACGTTGATGCGGAAGCCTCGCCGGGCAAATTGACCGCCTCGGTGACCTTGGAGACCGGCAAGGCGCTTGATGTCTATTTCGAGGTGTGCGGCCCTGCGGTGACCGCAGCGGGCGTGACCTCCTCGGCCTGGTCTTTCCCCGGATTGTCGCTCCATGTGGAAGCTGCGGCTCCGCAGCCGATCGTCCGGGAACGGGACGGCTGCGTGGAAATCATTTATCCCTATCGCCCGGCATCGCAAGAGGCCGTCTCGCATATGGCATTCAAACTGGAGGTCACCCATTGAAACTGGAAAAATAAGCCTTGCAGCCCATCGCTGCAAGGCTTTATTTCATTTCCCGGAAAGTGCTGGGGGATTGGCCGGTCACCTTCTTGAACAGCATGGAGAAATATTTGTCGTTCCCGTAACCCACTCGGGCGGCGACTTCGTGAATCGGCGCATTGGTTTCCCGGAGCAGGCGCTTGGCCTCTTCAATCCGGCGGTTAATGAGGTAGTTGACGGGGGAATCGCCGAGTTCTTTTTTAAAGAGATGAGATAAATAGTGCTGGCTCACGTAGAGGGTATCGGCGATCTCTTTGAGCGTGATGCTGCGGGTGTAGTTCTTATCGATGAACTGCTTGGTGCGGACGGTAATTTCGTTCTTGTCCTTCAGCGGATCAAACGGATGCTTCACGTCCACGATCCGGTACAGAAGCGTGATCAGCGACATGAGCAGGTTATTGCTGAGCGTTTCGTATCCGAGCACTTGGGAGTCGCATTCCTGGAGCATTTCTGACAGGTAGCTCTCCACCTTGTAGGCGTATTTCTCGCACGGGATGACCGGGTCGACGGAGGCAGGCAGCAGCTGTCCCGGTGGTACGCCGTCGATATGCACGTTGCCAACGCCGCAGTAAATGACCTTAAACGGTTCAGTGCTGATTGAACGCTCTTCATGCGGGACGCCCGCATTATAGACAGCGACATCCCCGGGATGCACTTCATAGATTGTGCCGCCGATGCGGAATTCCCCGCGGCCTTCGACGATATAAAGGATCTCGCAATAGTCGTGGATCTGCGGCGGCGCGTAGAAGCGGCGCTCGTCGACGACCTGGCCGGCGTAGAGTAATTCGGGCGTTTTTTTGAAACGAAAACGGTCGCTTTTGCGATAAGGAATTTCGATTTTCGGCACGATGGGTTCCTCCCGAACATTGGATAGCTCCATTATAGCGGATGTGAGGCAGGATGGGAGGATTTTCTAGGAATAGGCAGATGCGGATATGCGGGAAGGTTCACTTTTTTGCGCTGTTGTGCGGGCAAGAGGGCAAAATAGTAGGTTCTCGAACGGGCGGAGTGAACTATAGAATGGGACTATAATTCATTGTCCAAGGAGGCAGATTGGCTATGGTTGAAAACGGTTACAGATGGCGGGACGGTTTCCCGAAGATCGGCATTCGTCCGACGATTGACGGCAGACGAAGAGGGGTACGCGAATCCCTGGAGGAGCAAACGATGAACTTGGCCAAGGCGGTGGCTCGGCTGCTAGAGGCGGAGCTCCGTTATCCGAACGGACAACCGGTAGAATGCGTGATTGCCGATACCTGCATCGGCGGCGTGGCCGAAGCGGCGGCAGCAGCGAAGAAATTCAAGGCGGCGGAGGTCGGGGTGTCCATCACCGTAACGCCGTGCTGGTGCTATGGCACGGAAACGATGGATACCGATCCGCAGATCCCGAAGGCGGTATGGGGCTTTAACGGCACTGGCCGACCGGGAGCGGTGTATTTGGCCGCCGTATTATCCGCCCATGCGCAAAAAGGGCTCCCGGCCTTTGGCATCTACGGCGAGGATGTGCAGGATGAAGGCGATGACCGGATTCCAGCCGACGTGCAAGAGAAGCTGCTGCGTTTTGCCCGCAGCGGACTGGCGGCCGCGATGATGCGTGATCGGGCGTATCTGTCGATGGGCTCGGTGTCGATGGGGATCGCCGGTTCGATGGTGAACGATGCCTTTTTCCAGGAATATCTGGGGATGCGCAACGAGTATATCGACATGACCGAGTTCACACGGCGGATGGAGGAAGGGATTTACGATCCCGAGGAATACCAAGTGGCGCTGGCTTGGGTGAAGCAGAACTGCCAAGAAGGTCCGGACAATAACCCGGCCCATTTGCAAACCTCGCGGGAGCGGAAAGACCTGGAATGGGAGACGGTCGTCAAAATGACGCTGATCACGCGCGACCTGATGATCGGCAACCCGCGCCTCGCAGAATTGGGCTACGAGGAGGAAGCGCAAGGCCATCATGCGATCGCCTCCGGCTTCCAGGGGCAACGCCAGTGGACGGATCATTTCCCGAACGGCGATTTCATGGAGACGATTCTCAACTCGTCGTTTGATTGGAACGGTACGCGTGCGCCATATATTGTGGCAACCGAAAATGACAGTCTCAACGGCGTTGGCATGCTGTTCGGCTATTTGCTGACGAATACGGCGCAAATTTTTGCCGATGTGCGGACGTACTGGAGCCCGGCATCCGTGGAGCGGGTGACCGGCTATAAGCTGGAGGGCCGGGCAGCATTCGGCATCCTGCACCTTATCAACTCCGGTTCGGCGGCGCTTGACGGCACCGGCGAGCAAATAAAAGACGGCGCTCCTGTCATCAAGCCGTTCTGGGAGATCAGCGAGGAAGAGGTCGGGCGCATGCTGCAAGCCACGCAGTTCCGGCCGGCTTCTCTGGAGTATTTCCGGGGCGGCGGTTTCTCCACCGACTACTTGACTCGCGGCGGCATGCCGATGACGATGACCCGGCTCAACTTGGTCAAAGGGCTTGGCCCGGTGCTGCAAATCGCCGAGGGCTATTCGGTGGACCTGCCGGAGCATGTGCATGACACGCTCGACAAGCGGACCGACCCGACGTGGCCGTCAACCTGGTTTGCACCCAATCTGACCGGCAGCGGCGCGTTTACCAGCGTCTACGACGTGATGGATCACTGGGGCGCAAACCACGGCGTCATCAGCTATGGCCATATCGGCGCCGACTTGATTACGCTGGCCTCGATCCTGCGCATTCCGGTCAGCATGCATAACGTGCCGAAGGAGAAGGTGTTCCGCCCAAGGGCTTGGGGCCTGTTCGGGACCGAGGATGCGGAGAGCGCCGACTTCCGGGCATGTGCTGCGTTTGGGCCGTTATACAAATAAACCATTACTCGGCATACAAGATACAAGCATCATAAAAAAAGGAGAACAACGCAATGCAAAACATGGAAACGCGCCAAGAACTGTGCAAATATGCCCGCAAAATCGTAGCGAGCGGGTTGGTTGTAGGGCCGGGCGGCAACATCAGCGCCCGGGCCGGCGACAAGATGTACTTGTCGCCCAGCGGCTTCGCGCTGGAGGAGATCGAGCCTGAGCAGTGGATCGAAGTGGATATCCCAACCGGGGAGGTGACCGATATCGGCCTGCGCCCGTCGTCCGAGGTGCTGATGCATCTTTACGGCTACCGCCAAAAGCCTGACATGGGAGCGATGGTGCATACGCACCCGGCCCATTGCATCGCTTTTACGCTGATTGAGCGAGAGTTGCCGATCATGTTCCCGGACCAGGCCGCATTGGTTGGACGAACGGCATTTATCCCTTATTTGATCCCAACCACGGAATTGCTGGCGAACGCAGTCGCCGAGAAGGTGAATGAGGCGAGCTCGATTTTGCTGGGGAACCATGGGCTGGTGACGACAGGCCGAAATTTGCGGGAGGCCTACTACCGGACCCAGGTTGTGGAGGAGAGCGCGAAAATTTACTTATGCGCGAAAGCGGCGGGAACGCTTGTCCCGTTAACGGATCAGGAGGTCGCAGATATCGCCGCACTTGAAAGCGAAGACTACCGGATTGCGCTGCTTCAAAAAATGAAGTGATCGGACGGTGAAAACGCATGTCATCGGAACAACAACACGTTCCTTGCGTCCTCGCGTTTGACTTGGGCGCGAGCAGCGGCCGGGCATTCATTGGCGAAATCCGTTCCGAAAGCCCGGATAACTCTACTGGTGCCACTGCTGATGCGCCCGGCGTTCGGAAGTTGCACATCACCGAGATCCACCGTTTCCCGAACGTTCCGGTTCAGATCGGCGGGCACCTGCATTGGGATACGCCGATGCTGCTGCGGGAGATCAAAACCGGCATTCGCAAAGCGTTCCAGGCCGGATATCGGCCGGAGAGCTGTGCCATCGACACCTGGGGCGTCGATTTTGGCCTGTTGGATCGAAACGGCGAGCTGTTAGGCATCCCGTACCACTATCGGGATCGTCAAACCGAAGGGTTGGTCGAAGAGGTATCCGCCCTGGTTGGTGCGGAGCGATTGTTCCGCGAAAGCGGACTGCAGTTTATGCCTTTTAACACGTTATATCAGCTATATGCCATGAAAAAAGCCGGCTCCCCCAAGCTCGACTTGGCCGAAACGCTGCTGTTGACGCCGGATCTGCTGAGCTATTTCCTGACCGGTCGGCGGGTCTGCGAATTTACGATGGCGACCACGACGGGGCTGTTCGACCCGGGGCGGGGCGCGTGGAACTCTGCGTTGATGGAGCAGCTGGGCATTCCAAGCACGATCTTCCCCGATCCGGTTCCCCCAGGGACCGTGATCGGGGAACTGACGGCGGAGGTGTGCGCCGAGCTTGATGTGCCGCCGATCAAAACAATCGCCGTCGCCTCGCACGACACGGAGTCCGCAGCGGCGGCGGTACCGGCAGATTCGCCGGCGTTCGCCTACCTTGTCAGCGGCACCTGGTCGCTGCTGGGGACGCAAATGGCGAAGCCCTTGCTGACGCCGGCGGTGCTGGAGCGGCAATTTTCCAACGAGGGCGGCGTAGACGGCACCTACCATTTGCTCAAAAACATCATGGGCCTATGGATCCTCCAGGAATGTAAACGCAAATGGGAGCAGGCCGGCGAAGCCTATACCTTCGCCGAGTTGGTGGAATTGGCGGAACGGGCCAAGCCGCTGCGCAGCTTGATCGATCCGGATGATCTGCGGTTTATGAATCCGGCTGACATGCCGGAAGAGATCCGGGCGTATTGCCGGGAAACCGGCCAGCCGGTGCCGGATTCGCCGGGGGCCTTCGTCCGCTGCATCCTCGAGAGCCTGGCACTCCGCTACCGCCAGGTGCTGGAGCAGGCCGAGGAGCTGACCGGCTCTCGATTTGCCGGGCTGCATATGGTGGGCGGCGGCATTCAAAACGAACTGCTCTGCCGCTTAACTGCGGAGGCAATTGGCCGCCCGGTATGGGCGGGACCGGTGGAGGCCAGCGCCATCGGCAATCTGCTGGTTCAGCTGCGGACCGGCGGCTGGCTGCATGACCTGCAAGAAGGCCAGGAAATGGTGAAGGCTTCATTCCCGATACAGGTGTATGAGCCGGAGCAAGCGACCAGGCCGGAGAACGAGAAACGCAGCGCTCTCTGGGCTGCCGCCTATGAGCGATTCGAACGATTAGGGAGGTCGATCCCATGCTAAAGGGCATATCCAGCTTGATTTCGCCGGAACTGCTGAAGGTTTTAATGGAGATGGGGCATTCGGACGAGATCGTGCTTGCCGACGGCAATTTTCCAGCTGCGAGCCATGCCCAGCGATTGATTCGTTGTGACGGTCATGGCATTCCCGATTTGCTGGAAGCGATCCTGCCCTTGTTCCCGCTCGACAGCTACGTGGACCATCCGGTAGCGTTGATGGCGGTGATGCCCGGCGACCCAGTGGAAACACCAATCTGGGACGACTATCGCAGAATTGTAAGCCGCTATCATCCAGCGGACCAGCCGTTTGAAGAGGTTGAGCGGTTTGCTTTTTACGAGCGGGCCAAACAGGCGTATGCGATCGTCTGCACCGGGGAGAGAGCGTTATATGCCAATCTCATTCTGAAAAAGGGCGTCGTCACACCCTAAAGCTCAAACACGGATCTGGGGGGCTGCCGCAAGGTATGCCCTCTTTTATCGTCGGATAAAAGCGTTTACAATAAAAGAGATTGCGGCCCTGTCAGGAAGAACGGGCGGGCTTCGAAGGAGAGGAGTGGATGGCAATGAGGTATACGGCATTGGTGACCGGCGCTGATTACGGCATCGGACTGGAATTGGTGCGCAAACTGCTGGAGGAAGGGCACCAAGTCTTTGCCGGGAGATTTAACCACAAGGAACAGGCGTTGCCGGAGCTGGCTTCAGCGTACGGAGAACAGTTGACCCTCGTGGATCTGGACGTGGGCAGCGATGCCAGCGTACAGGCAGCAGCAGCCAAAGTGAAGGAGCATACGGAATCGCTCGACCTGCTGATCAATAATGCGGCGATCTTGGGCGATATTGAAACGACGGTGCTTGGCGAACTGAACTTTGAAGAAATGCTGCAGGTGTATAACGTGAACGCGCTAGGAAGCCTGCGTATGACAAATGCATTAATCGGGCTGATCCTGAACAGCAACGGTCGCACGATCGCCAATATCTCCTCGGAAGCAGGCAGCGTTGGCCAGTGCTACAGAGACAGCTGGTTCGCTTATACGATGTCGAAGGCGGCGGTGAATATGCACTCGAATGTCGTACATAACGGCATAAAAGCGCAAGGCGGACAAGTGCTGGTGCTGCATCCCGGTTGGGTGCAGACCTTTATGCGCGGCGAGAAGGATGCCGCGGCTCCCCTCACACCGGAGCAATCCGCTGGCAAACTGTGGGGCATCATCCGCGAGGCGATGGAACGGGAGGACAAACCTCTTGAGAAGCCCGTATTCCTCGATGTGGATGGACACGTTTTGCCGTGGTAGGTTTAGAGCCTTTTTTTCGTTCGTGAACTTATTCTATAAAAATGGAGGAATCAGCAATGGAATATACGTATTTGGGTCGTTCCGGTTTAAAAGTAAGCAAGCTGTGCCTGGGCACGATGAACTTCGGAGTGAACACCGACGAGAAGGAAGCGTTCCGAATCATGGATGCGGCGCTGGACGCGGGAGTGAACTTCTTCGATACGGCCAACATTTACGGATGGGGCAAGAACGCCGGAAAGACTGAAGAAATCATTGGCCGCTGGTTCGCCCAAGGGGGAGGACGCCGGGAAAAAGTCGTGCTGGCGACAAAAGTCCATGGCGATATGAGCGATCCTTTGGATGGTCCAAATAGTCCGGCAGGGTTGTCTTCCTACAAAATCCGCCGACATCTGGAAGGCTCGCTGCGCCGGCTGCAAACCGACCATATCGAGCTGTACCAAATGCATCACATTGACCGTAACGTATCCTGGGATGAACTGTGGGAAGCGTTCCAAATTGCGATTGTCCAAGGAAAAATCGGTTATGTCGGGTCCAGCAACTTTGCCGGTTGGGACTTGGTGAAGGCGCAATATGAGGCGAAGAATCGCCATATGCTTGGCCTGGTCTCGGAGCAGCATAAATATAATTTGCTCTGCCGATTACCGGAGCTGGAGGTGCTGCCGGCGGCGGAGCATCTCGGGATTGGCGTCGTGGCCTGGAGCCCGCTTGAAGGCGGCTTGCTGGGCGGCAACGCAGCGAAGAAGCTGGAGGGTTCGCGCACGGCCAACGACAACCGCTATGAGAAGTTCCGTTCGCAGCTTGAGGCGTTTTCGGCGCTTTGCCGGGAACTGGGCGAAAGCGAAGCGAACGTGGCGTTGGCTTGGACGCTGGCGCATCCGGCCATGACTGCACCGATCATCGGACCGCGTACATTCGAACAGTTCCAAGATACGCTCCGGGTGGTAGAGATCAAGCTGGATGAAGCGGTGATGAAGCGATTGGATGAAATTTTCCCAGGCCCAGGCGGTGCAGCACCTCAAGCTTACGCTTGGTAAAAAAGGAGGGGGAGACAAGAGATGAGCCATGTGCGGAAACAAGCCTTGGTGATCGGGAATAACGCGGATGCGCCGTATCATCCGCTAAATGCCGTGCAGGAACGGTTACAGCAGATCCTGAAGGAGGATTTCGAGCTGACGGTCAGCCTGGACTACGACCAGTTGGCTGGAGACGCGCTGGAGAACTACGACCTCTGTATCTCGTACACCGACCGCTGGGAGGAGGCGGTTAGCGCAGAGCAGGCGGCGGGACTGCTCACTTACGTAGCGAACGGCGGCGGTCTGCTTGTCGTGCACAACGGAATTTCGCTGCAGGTGCGCCCGGAGCTGGCTCAACTGATCGGCGCTAAATTTACGGAGCATCCGCCTTACACAGAGCTGGAGTTTGGGGTGGCAGCTGACTTTGGGAATGCAAGCCATCCGGTTGTGGAGGGAATCGAGCCGTTTACGCTGGCAGAGGAGCCTTACCGCTTCGAATTTGATCCGTTTTGTGCCAAAAAGGTGCTGCTCACATACCGCCATGAGGGCCAGGAATGGCCGGCGGCTTGGGCGCATTCTTATGGACTTGGCAAAGTGGTGTTCCTGATGCCGGGGCATCATCTGCCTTCGTTCCAGCATCCAGAAGTGGCAAAGCTGCTGCGGGGCGGGGCCAAGTGGGCGGCAAAAGCAAAATAAGTTGAAAGAAGAACTGATCCTATAGCACTTCAGTTGCTTATGGGGATCAGTTCTTTTTTTTGATGGGAGAGGGTGGGGGAGGAGGTACTCGCTGCCGGTCTTTTTAACGATTATCCCGTTTAGACAGGTGAAGAACTCAGGGCTCCGTTCCCCATTCCCCGTTTCCCCCTGCTGGTTGCCCATTGCTCGTTGCCTGTTACCCGCTGCTCGTTGTCCGTTGCCCATACCACGTTCCCCGTCATCTACTGCCGATTCTCCGTTCCTCGCGGCCAACAACGATTCCTTCTCGGAAACTGAGCCTCCCGAGACCCTGAAATCCAGAGCTCCTGAGCGAGAGGGATAATGGTGCAAAAGAGGGGGCTATGGGGGGACAACAGAGGCAGAGAACAAAGTTATTTTTTTTGAAAGCGCTATACCCAAAACAACCCAAATCGTTTAAAATTAAAACAAACAAAAATAAAGAAAAAACCAAACAAAACAAAATGGAGGTAATCGAAGGGATTATGGTACAGCACTTATGGGACTCATCTAAAGCATCGGTTTTATCCTCGGGTTTGGAGCAGCTCGTCTACCGTTCGAATCTGCTTGGTGCAGATCGCCGGGTATGCAACTGGGGCGGCGGCAACACGTCAAGCAAAACAATCGAAAAGGACTTCCGCGGCAGGGACGTCGAGGTCATGTGGGTGAAGGGCAGCGGCTCGGATCTGGCGACGATGAAAGCGGGCAATTTCACCGGATTGCGCATGGACGATATCCGTCCGCTGTTTGAGCGGGAGGAAATGACAGATGAAGAGATGGTGGCTTATCTGGCGAATTGCATGATCGACGCCAAGCACCCTCGGGCATCGATTGAAACGCTGCTGCATGCATTTTTGCCGTTTAAGCATGTGGACCATACGCATCCGGATGCGATTATCAGCTTGTGCTGCTCCGACAACGGCCAAGACATTGCCCGGGAAATCTATGGCAACCGTTTCGTCTGGGTTCCCTACATCCGTCCAGGGTTCACGTTGTCCAAAATGATCGCCGAAGGTGTGTTGGCCAACCCCCATGCGGAGCTGGTACTGATGGAGAAGCATGGATTGGTGACCTGGGGTGAAACGCAGGAGGAGTGCTACGCCAAAACGATAGCCATTATCAATGAAGCGGAAGCGTATATTGAAGCAAAAAGCGCTGCTCAAGCCGAGGAAGGCCGCGTATTTGGCGGGCAATCTGCCAAGCCGTTGGAAGCTGAACAACGCCGGGCGATTGCTGCCGAGATCATGCCGCTGGTTCGGGGGCTGGCCAGTGGGGAGAAGCCGGTCATCGTGACGTTTGATGATGAGGCGGATGTGCTCGAATTCGTTTGCAGTCGGGATGCAGGCGAGCTATCGCAGATTGGCGCCGCTTGTCCCGATCACTTGGTGCATACCAAGGTGGTGCCTTTGTTCATCGACTGGAAGCCGGATGCCGCCGATGTCGCCGGTTTGAAGGAGAAGCTGAAGGCAGGCACCGCGGAGTACAAAGCGCAGTACCAGGCTTATTTTGAACGCAACAAGCAGGCGAATGACGTGATGTTCGATGCAGCGCCGCGTGTGATTTTGATTCCTGGCATCGGTATGTTAAACACTGGAAAAAGTTGGGTGAACTCCAAGCTCAGCGGGGCGTTGTATCATCGGGCGATCGCGGTGATGAAAGGCGCGACGGCGATTGGCCGGTTCGTATCCCTCAGCGAAAACGAATCCTACAACGTTGAATATTGGCCGCTCGAGCTGTACAAATTGTCGCTGGCTCCGTTGGAAGCCGAATTTTCGCGCAAGGTTGCGTTTATCACTGGAGGCGCTGGCGGCATCGGAAGTGAAACGGCACGGCGACTGGCGGAAGAAGGGGCTCATGTCGTGCTGGCGGATCTCAATCTGGAAGGGGCGCAGAAGGTTGCGGCCGAAATCAACGCCAAATACGGGGAGAACCAGGCGCTGGCGGTGAAAATGGACGTGACGCAGGAGGAGCAGGTCGCGGCTGCTTATGCCGAAACGGCTTTGACCTATGGCGGCGTCGATATTATCGTCAACAATGCCGGTTTGGCCACGTCCAGTCCGTTCACCGAAACGTCGCTGCTGGAATGGAATTTGAATATGTCGGTGCTTGGAACAGGGTATTTTCTTGTCGCGCGGGAAGCGTTCAAGCTGATGAAGGAGCAGGGGCTTGGCGGAAGCATGGTGTTTATCGGCTCCAAAAACTCTGTTTATGCCGGCAAAAACGTCACAGCCTACAGCTCCGCCAAGGCACTGGAGGCTCATTTAGCCCGTTGTATTGCGGCAGAAGGCGGGGAGTTGGGCATTCGGGTGAATACGATTTTGCCGGATGCGATTTTGCAAGGCTCCGCGATTTGGAATTCCAATTGGCGGAACGAACGGGCTGCCGCTTATGGAATTGAGCCGGATCAACTGGAGGAGTATTACCGCAAGCGCACGACGCTGCTGGTCAATATTTATCCGCGGGATATCGCAGAAGGGGTTGCCTTTTTTGCATCGTCCAAGGCGGCGAAAACAACCGGCTGCATGCTGACGATTGACGGCGGCGTTCCGGCAGCTTTTGTAAGGTAAGGCAGAAATCTTTGCGAGTGAAGATTCGCTTCTGAGTTGGAGATCAAACCATGGGAGGTGCGAGGATGGAGCGGAGGAATCAAGCGGACACGATAACGGCAGCGGCTAAGACGGACATCAAAGTATCGATGTTCGCCACCTGCATCGGCGATGCGGTGTACCCGCGTATTGCGGAAGCAATGGCCCGTTTGTTGGCCCGGGTGGGGGTCCGGTTGGAATTTCCCCAAGGGCAGACTTGCTGCGGACAGCCGGCGTTTAACAGCGGGTATTGGGATGAAGCGCGGCGGTCGGCGGCTACGCTGCTGGAGGCTTTTGCGGACAGCGATTTTGTGGTTGGACCTTCCGGCTCGTGTATCGGGATGATCCATCACTATCCGAAGCTGTTCGAGCATGACCCGGTGCGGCTGGCGATGGCCGAGGAACTGAAAGCGAAGTCGTATGAATTTACCCAGTTCCTCGTCCAGGTGCTGGGCGTTACCGATCTTGGGGCGGCGTTTCCGCATAAGGTCACGTATCATCCGTCCTGTCACGGCAGCCGGCTGCTTGGCATCAAAGAGGAGCCGATGGCGCTGCTCCAAAACGTGAAAGGCCTGGAGCTCGTCCCGCTCCCGTTTGCGGAGGATTGCTGCGGGTTTGGCGGCACGTTTGCGGTGAAGATGGCGGATATTTCCGGAGCGATGGTAACGGAAAAGGCGGATCACGTGCTGGAAACGTCCGCCGAGGTGCTGACCGGTCTGGATATGGCGTGCCTGATGAACATCGCCGGGCACCTGCGTTATCGCCGCCAGCCGGTACGGGTGATGCACCTGGCCGAGCTGCTGTACGAAGGAGTGAGCGGAGCATGAGTACCGTTAAGGAACGGGCAGAGCTGGCGCTGAACAACGAGTTTTTACGCAAAGCGGTGCGCTTTACAACCGAACGACTGCGGGACGGAAAACGCAAAGCGGCGGAGGACCACGGTAACTGGGAGGAATGGCGGGAACGGGGGCGGCAAATTCGCCTGCATACGATCGCGCATCTCGATTATTACTTGAATCGGTTTGCTGAGCAGGCCCGGGCGAACGGAGCCCATGTTCATTTTGCCGAAACGGGGGAGGAAGCGGTGCGGATCGCTTTGGAGATTGCCGTCCGCAAAACGGCCCGCTCGGTCGTGAAGTCGAAATCAATGGTCAGCGAAGAGCTGCACATCAACCGGACGCTGGAGGAAGCGGGCATCGAGGCGGTTGAAACCGACCTGGGGGAGTATATCATTCAGCTTGCGGGGGAGGCACCTTCGCATATCATCATCCCAGCGATTCACAAAAACCGTTACCAGATCGCCGAACTGCTATCCCGCGAGGCTGGGGAAGAGCTGCCGCCGGAGACGAGTGTACTTGCCGGGTTTGTGCGCCGGAAGCTGCGGGAGAAGTTTCTCTCCGCGGACATTGGCATGACCGGATGTAACTTCGCCATCGCTGAAACGGGATCGATCGTGCTGTTCGAGAACGAAGGCAATGCCCGCATGGTGTCGACCGTGCCCAAAACGCAAATCACGTTTATGGGCATGGAGCGCATCATCCCCTCCTGGAGCGACCTTGAGGTGATGGCCACACTGCTGCCGCGATCGGCCACCGGTCAGAAGCTGACGGTCTACATGTCCGGCATCACCGGCCCACGGCGTGCGGCGGATGGAGACGGTCCGGAGGAGATGCATATCATCATCCTCGACAACGGCCGGTCCGAGCAGCTGGGCGATCCGGAGTTTCAAGAGCTGCTCAACTGCATCCGCTGCGGCGCTTGCCTGAATGCTTGTCCGGTCTATCGCCATATCGGCGGCCATGCCTACGGCGGAACGTACAGCGGCCCGATCGGAGCGGTGCTGACGCCGGCGCTCAACAAAAACGTAGCGGAATGGGACGATATCGCTTCGGCCTCCAGCTTGTGCGGCGCTTGTTATGAAGCGTGCCCGGTCAAAATCCCGTTGCACGACATGCTCGTTTACTTGCGGCGGCGCAAGGTTGAGCAAGGTTATGGCAACAAGCTGGAGACGGCGGGGATGAAGGGCTTCGCCGCGGTGACGTCCAGCGCCAAACGGTATCATCGGGCACTTAAGGCGGGGAGAGTTGCCCAACGGCTTGTCGTACGCAACGGGGAAATCCCGGCGCGCATCGGTCCGCTTAAGGGGTGGAACCGATATCGTGTTGCGCCAAGCCTGGCGAACCAGCCGTTCCGCGAGCGCTGGGATACGCTTCAGCATGAGCTGCGGGCTTCCGTTGCCCACACCGTGACCGCCCAGGCAGCACAGGAACGGATGAAAGCGGCACTGCAAAAGCGGGGGAAAGAAGGTCAAACCAATGATGGATAACGAATATAACGAATGGCTGAAAACAAAGGAAGCGGAAGCGCGGCAGAAGCAGGAGCAGTTTATGAATCGGATTGCCGGGAAGCTGAAACGGCTGCGGCAGCAGGAGGCACCGGTGCATCCGTTTCAGGGAGCGCCAACGTATTGGCGCGAGCTGGAATGGAGTCTGGAGGAGCGAGCTGCGCGCTTTGAGGAGAATTTTACGGCAGCCGGGGGGCATGTTGCACGGCTTCCCGATCTTAAGGCGGCCAAGGCGTTTATCACGGCCAAAGCGCAAGAGCTTAGCGCCCGTTATGTCCTGCGCCAGGACGATCCGCTACTCACGGAGCTCGGGCTGGATGAGGCGCTTGCCGCCGAAGGGGCCCGGGTGTCCGTGTGGAACGGGCATCGTTCCGAGGCGTGGATCGCTCGGGCCGCAGAGGCGGACTTCGGCATCGTGGCGGCGGACTATGCCGTCGCTTACACCGGTTCGCTGGTCGTTCAGTCCGCGGCGGAGAAAGGGCGCTCGGTCAGCTTGCTGCCGACAGCGCTGTTCGCCATCGTCCCCGTAGAGCGGCTAAAAACCCGCCTGGGCGAGGTGCTGGAGACGTTTGATGCGGCCGGGCGAGAAGCCCTGCCGGCCGGCATCCACTTCATCTCCGGCCCCAGCCGCTCAGCGGATATTGAAAACGATCTCACGATTGGGGTGCACGGCCCGGGCATCGTGTTCGCCCTGCTGGTTGGTTAAGCCGAGAGAGGACATCGTGCGCTAATACAGGACTTCGATGTTCTTGCTTTGCAGCAGCTCCAGCCAAGCATCCGAAGGGCGCTGGTCGGTGATTAAATAATCGATCTGCTCCCAATCGGCCAGCTTGATGAAGGCATTTTTGTCAAACTTCGTATGGTCCGCCAGCAAAATCACTTTGTCGGCATGGCGAAGCATATGCTTCTTCAACTCGCATTCCGGCTCATTGGAATCGGAGATGCCTTTGTCCGGCGTCATGCCTTTGCAGCTGATCACCGCGGTGTCAACGTTGTATTTCTGCACCGTTTCCTGGGCGGCGGGACCGACCAGCGACAGGGAACGGGCGCGCAGCGAACCGCCGGTGGAGATGATGTTCAGGTTCGCGCTGGCAAATTCGTGGAGGACGCTGACAGAATTGGTGATGACGGTGATGTTGTTCTTCGAATGCAGCGTCTTCAAAAATTCAAAGCAAGTCGAGCTGGGATCCACCATCAGCGTGTCACCGTCGTTCACCAGATCGATGGCCTTCAGCGCGATAGCCCGCTTGATCTCCACGTTCAGCGTGTTCCGCGTCGTATACGGCAAATCTTCGTTCGTATGCCGGTTGAGCATCGCACCGCCGTAGGAACGGGTCGCGATTCCTTCTTTCTCGAGCTTTTCCAAGTCACGGCGGATGGTCTCCTCCGTTACTTCGAACATCCGGCTGAGTTCGGACACCAGAACACGCTTGTCCTGATACAGCAGGTCGATGATTTTTTGCTTTCGTTCTGCCGCCAGCATGGCGTTCACCTCGGGATCCGTTCTTATTGTCAAGACGCGAGAGCCTTGATTCCTTCCCATCATAGCGAGAAAAAGGGGCGCTTGGCAACCGGTTTTGAGGAAGCGGGCAGGTGCGGCGAGTGGAGTTTCTTCACGGAATAGACAAAAACAAAATAAAAACAACATAATTTTTCTTTGTTTGCGTTGACTTCAAAAGAAAACAGACATAGGATGAAATTAGGAACAGGCAGCATTCCAGAGCGAGGTGCGCTTAGCGATGAGAGATTACGTTGCCGTGGATATCGGCGCCTCCAGCGGGAGGCTGGTAAGGGGAACCCTGCAGGACGGACAATTGTTGCTGCAGGAAATCCACCGGTTTGATAACGGGTTTTCTGAGCGTGACGGGCATTGTTATTGGGATATCGACCATTTGTACCGGGAAATTCTCCGCGGCCTGCAACAGGCGAAAAAACTCGGAATCGGCCGTTGCACGCTGGGCATCGATACGTGGGCGGTGGATTATGCGCTGCTGGACGGGGAAGGAGAGCGGATCGGCGAGGTGTACGCTTATCGTGATGACCGGACGATCGAGGCGGTCCCCCAGCTACACGCGGTTATCCCGTTTTCACGGATCTATGAGAAAACCGGGATTCAGCACTTGGCCTTTAATACGCTGTATCAGTTATATGCGCACGATCGTGAGGAGCTGGCGAAGGCCAAGCACATCTTGCTTGTGCCGGATTATCTCTATTATTTGTTGTCCGGGAAGCGGATCAGCGAGATGACCAACGCCTCAACTACCGCTTTGTTGAATCTGCAAACCCGCGACTACGACCCGGAATTGCTCGCGCTGCTGGGGCTGTCCCGGTCGAAGTTTCCGGCTCTGACGGAGCCCGGGACACGGCTGGGGTCAATCAAATCGGAGCTGGTCCGGGAGTATGGGCTGCCCGAATGCGAGCTGATCGTGGCGGCAACGCATGATACGGCTTCCGCCGTGCTGGGCGTTCCGGCCAGCGGCGATTCGTGGGCATATCTCAGCAGCGGGACCTGGTCGCTGATCGGGGTAGAGCGGCAGACGCCGCTGGCAACGCCGGAAGCGATGGAGCGCAATTATACGAATGAATGGGGCGCGTACGGCACGTACCGTTTTTTGAAAAATATCATGGGCATGTGGCTGATCCAAGAGGTCCGCAAGGATTACGGAAAACAGCACAGCTATGCGGAATTGGTGGAACTGGCCGAGGCCGTGACGCCGTTCCGTTCCTTGATCAACTGCAACGATGACCGTTTCCTAAATCCTGCGCAGATGACCGAAGAAATCCGGCAGTATTGCAAGGAGACGAGTCAGCCCGTTCCGGATATGCCGGGTGAGGTGGCGAGGTGTATTTTTGACAGCTTGGCCTTATCGTACGATGTTTACCTGCGGGAACTTGAACGGCTGACCGGACAAAAGCCAGAAACGCTGCACATCGTCGGCGGCGGCGCCAACAATGAGCTGCTGTGCCAATGGACCGCGGACGTGGCGGGCATTCCGGTAGAAGCCGGGCCAACGGAGTCCACGGCGCTGGGGAATCTGCTGGTGCAGATGATCAGCAGCGGCGCGATTCGCGATATCGGCGAGGGGCGTGAGCTGATTCGGCGGTCTTTTCCGATTCGGACGTATGTTCCTCGGGGGACTCATGCCGGTGAGATTGCAGAGGCACAAAAACGGTTCGCGGATTTGCTGGCGCGGTGACGATTGGATCGACGATTAGAGTATTGGGCGGATAGATAGATTAGTTATGCCAAAGGAGGAGCAAACATGGACAACGCGATTCAAACCAGCTACAACGAGGCGAAAAAGCTGTATGAGCGCCATGGAATTGACGTCGACGCCGCGCTGGCCCGGCTGGCTCAAATCAAAATTTCGCTGCATTGCTGGCAGGGGGATGACGTTAAGGGATTCCTTCATAAGGATCAGGAGCTGGGCGGCGGCCTGGCGGTTACCGGCAGTTATCCAGGCCGTGCGCGGACGCCGGACGAACTGCGTCAAGACTTGGACCAAGCGCTTCGCTTGATTCCGGGTCAACATAAGGTCAACCTTCACGCGATTTACGCGGATACGGATGAACCGGTTGAGCTGGACGCGCTGGAGCCGAGGCATTTTGCCGGTTGGGTCGATTGGGCGAAGGAGCGGGGGCTGGGGCTGGATTTTAACCCGACCTGTTTCTCGCACGAAAAAGCCAAGGACGGGTTTACGCTCAGCCATCCGGACCCGGAAATTCGCAAGTTTTGGATCGACCACTGCAAGGCGTCGCGCAAAATCGCTGAATCGTTTGGGCGAGCGCTTGGGCAGCCTTGCGTCACCAACGTCTGGATCCCGGACGGCTTCAAGGATTCGCCGGTGGATCGGCTTACGCCGCGGGCCCGTTTGATGGAGGCGCTTGATGAAGTTTTTGCCGAGCAGATCGACGAAAAGTACAACATTGACGCGGTGGAGAGCAAGCTGTTTGGCATCGGCTCGGAAAGTTATGTCGTCGGCTCGCATGAATTTTACATGGGCTATGCGTTGTCCCGGGGCAAGGCGGTCTGCTTCGACGCCGGCCATTTCCATCCGACGGAGACGATCTCCAACAAGCTGTCCTCCTGGCTGTTGTTTGGCCGCGCACTGCTGTTGCACGTCAGCCGTCCGGTGCGCTGGGACAGCGATCACGTTGTGACGATGGACGACGAGTTGCTGGAAATCGCCCGCGAGTTGGTGCGCGGGGAGCTGCTGGATCGCACACATATCGGTCTCGATTTCTTCGATGGCAGCATCAATCATATCGCGGCTTGGGTTATCGGAACGCGCAACACCCAAAAAGCGCTGCTGCGAGCGATGCTGGAGCCGATTGACACATTGAAGCGGCTGGAACTGGACGGCGACTACACGTCCCGGCTGGCGTTGGTCGAAGAGTTTAAATCGTATCCGTACGGACCGATTTGGGATTACTTCTGCGCTTCGCAAGGTGTGCCGGTGCGGGAGGCGTGGCTGGCAGACGTGAAAGACTACGAGACGAAGGTGCTGGCGGCGCGGTAACGAAAGCACCCGCATTTTTTAAGCATTATATACTTGAGTAAGGAGAGGAACCTACTGTGAGTACGATGTTATCGGAAGTGGAGAAAGGTTGGCGAATCCCGGGATTGGAAGTCCCGTTTATTCGGGAGATGGCGGAAATCACGTACCATATGTGGCGGCTGGGCTGGGATGAGCGCAACGGAGGCAACATCAGCTATCTGCTCCATGAGGCGGAGGTAGAAAAATATATAGGAACCGCCTCTGCTTCGGAGCGTCGAAAGCTGCCGCTGACGTTTCCGGTGAAGGAGCTGGCGGGACGATATTTTATCGTGACAGGCTCGGGCAAGTATTTCAAAAATGTGATCTCTGATCCGGAGGCGAACTTGGGCGTGCTGCGAGTGGCTGAGGACGGCGACCAAGTCGAGGTGCTGTGGGGCCTTCGGGATGGGGCGGTACCCACTAGCGAGTTGCCGGCGCATTTTATGAGCCATATCGAGCGTTTGAAGGTGGACCCGGCGCACCGGGTCATCATGCACTGCCACGCCACTCATGCGCTGGCGATGACGTTTGTCCATGAGCTGGACGAGAAAAAGCTGACGAAAACGTTGTGGGAAATGTGCACGGAATGTCTCGTGGTGTTCCCCGACGGTATCGGGATCGTGCCGTGGATGGTGCCCGGTAGCCCGGACATCGGGCGGGCGACGGCCGAGAAGATGCGCGAGCACCGAGTCGTGATTTGGCCGCAGCACGGGATTTTTGGCACTGGTACGACGATCGACGAAGCGTTTGGCTTGATCGAGACAGTGGAGAAGGCTGCGCAGATCTACATGCTGCTTGGCGACCGCCCGGTGCTGCAAAAGATCACCGACGCTCAGCTGCGCGACCTGGCCGCCGCGTTTGGCGTGACCCCGCAGCCGGGGATTTTGAGCTAACGGGTGGAAGAGCAGAAGCTAGGGGCAAAGGATAATAAACGGAGCTGTAAGTGGTGAACAAGTAGGATAGTGATAGGGAGTTAGAATAGAGGAGAGAACTAAAGTTGAAATGTACAGAGAACGAAAACGGACTCCCGTTGCATGGGGGCTGTTTTTGTGCGTGATGAGGCTGCCTCGAAAGGAACTTGATGGTAACGGACACAGGGGACGTTATTCAAGCCAATTTGAAGGATTTTTCAATTTAACGGACCGAGGGGCCCTTATTTCGCATAAATAGCAGCTATATGGGCTCCGTGAGGCTGAATAAAGTCCATGGAGTCCGTTACAACGGGAAATATCCGGGTAATGGGCAAATAAGGTCTTTTAGGTCCGTTTTGTGCCAGCCCCAGTTCTTTGATGAGTTTGCGCAGCGCTGCCGGTGTATGGGGATGCTCCCGTAATAGCAGGAGGACTGCCCACCAGCGTCCGCAATTGCAACCGAAATTTTTTCTTTGGATACATCTAAACCGACGAATTTTGTGGTAGACTGCATAGTATCAGCTCTCCTTTGCTATGTAGCTCTGAAATGGTTTGGTTTATCACTATCCATTTTAACCTACGAGATGTAGCAATTTGGAGGGCTGTCTTTTGTTTACGTTCATCTTAGCTAGCGCTTGATGGTGTTTTGCGAATATCAATTTCGTGAACCCTATTGTCAATTGAAGCAGAGGGAAGTACAATGAGGGTAATTCAACTTGTACGTACAATTAGTGAATGAATGTCGGAAAATCCAATATGGTATGTACAAGTTAATGAGCAATCATTTTTCATAAGGAGGCGCTTTGGCATGAAATTGAAACCGCATTCTTTTTGGTTCGTGACTGGAAGCCAGCATTTATACGGCCCTGAAACGCTGGAAGAGGTAGCGGGCCACTCTCGCATTATCGCAGAACAACTGGACAAAGACCCGGCGATTGGGTTCCCGGTGGTGTTTAAACCGATCGTCACGACGCCGGACGAGATCTATAAGCTGATTCTGGCCGCCAATGGCGACGAGACTTGTGCGGGGATTATCACTTGGATGCACACGTTCTCGCCAGCTAAAATGTGGATCGCCGGCTTGTCCCAACTGCAAAAACCGCTGCTGCACTTCCATACGCAGTTTAACCGCGATATTCCGTGGGAAACGATCGATATGGATTTCATGAACCTGAACCAATCAGCCCACGGTGACCGCGAGTATGGGCATATCGGTGCCCGGCTTGGGATCAACCGCAAAATCGTGGTCGGGCATTGGGAGGACGAGGAAGTCCGTGCGTCGCTGGCGGGCTGGATGCGGACGGCGGTCGCTTATGCTGAGAGCCGGCAGCTGAAGGTAGCGCGCTTTGGCGATAACATGCGCGAAGTGGCGGTGACCGAAGGTGACAAGGTCGAAGCGCAAATCAAATTCGGTTGGTCGGTGAACGGGTATGGCGTTGGCGATCTGGTGCAGGTGCTAAATGAAGTTACCGATGCGGAAGCCGAAGCGCTGCTGAAAGAGTATGCCGAGCAGTACACCATTACGCAAGCTGGTTTAAGCAGCGGGCCGATTCGCGACTCCATCGCATATCAGGCGAAGCTTGAAATCGCCATGAAACGGTTCCTGGAGCAAGGCGACTTTGGGGCGTTCACGACGACGTTTGAGGATCTGCACGGACTCAAGCAACTCCCGGGTCTGGTTGTGCAGCGGTTGATGGAAGCCGGGTACGGTTTTGGCGGGGAAGGCGACTGGAAAACCGCGGCTCTGACTCGTGTGCTCAAAGTGCTGGCAAACAACAAAAGCACCTCGTTTATGGAGGATTACACGTATCATTTTGAGCCGGGCAATCACATGATTCTGGGCGCGCACATGCTGGAGGTGTGCCCGACGATTGCGGCGACGAAGCCGACGATTGAAGTGCACCCGCTGGGCATCGGGGGTAAGGCCGATCCGGCGCGGATGGTGTTCGACGGCCAGGCGGGTCCGGCGGTTAACGCTTCGCTTGTTGATCTGGGCCATCGCTTCCGGTTGCTGGTCAACGTGGTGGACGGCGTGAAGGTGGAGAAGCCGATGCCGAAGCTGCCGGTGGCCCGCGTATTGTGGAAGCCGCAGCCTTCGCTGCGCGAATCGGCGGAAGCGTGGATTTTGGCCGGCGGGGCGCATCATACGGTGCTGTCTTACGCGATTACGGCCGAGAACCTGTCCGACTGGGCGGAAATGGCCGGCATTGAAGCGGTGATCATCGACAAGGATACCTCGGTACCGCGCTTCAAGAACGAGCTGCGCTGGAGCGATGCGGCTTACCGGTTGCGCTAATCGCAGTGGCAGTTACGCGAGTCGCAGCTGCGTGACGTGAATCAGGCTTGCTTTTGGATAAGGTGTGGAAACAGCCCTCTGCGTTCGCCCGGCCTATGTTACAATAACGGGTAGTAAAGAGAACGGTGGCATTGGTGAAGGGTGGACGAAACATGAACGACCGGAAAATTCCGAAATATATGCAGCTGAAAAACGAATTATTGTCTTGGCTCGAGCAAGGAAAGCTTCAGCCCGGAAAACAGGTTCCGTCGGAGAACGAGATTGCCGAGCAGTTTGGCTTAAGCCGGCAGACGGTTCGGCAGACGTTTGGCGAACTGGAGAAAGAAGGCTGGCTGGAGCGTATCCAGGGCAAAGGCACGTTTGTCCGGCATCCCGGACGGCGGGAGGGCGAAGCGGTGAAGACGATCGGCATTATGACGACGTATATTTCCGATTATATTTTTCCTCATATCGTTCGAGGGGCGGAGGCGGAGCTGCGCCAGCATGGGTATCGGCTGCTGCTGTCCAGCACGGACAACACGAAGGAGAAGGAAAGGGATAGCCTGCAGCTCATGACGAGCCAACCGCTCAGCGGACTGATCATCGAGCCGACGAAGAGCGCGGAGGGGAACCCGAATTTGGGGTATTTTTTGGAGTTACAGGAGAAGGGGATTCCGTATTTGATGATCAACGCGAGATACCCCGAGCTCGAATGTCCGTGCCTGAAGGTGAACGACGAGGCGGGAGGCCGGAAAGCGGCGCTGTACTTGCTGGAAAAAGGGCACCGGCAGATCGCCGGATTTTTCAAAAGGGATGACCTGCAGGGCGTCAACCGGCTGAAGGGGTTCCTGTCGGCCCATCGGGACTTTGGGATTGCGGTGTCGCCGCAGCATGTGGTGACGTTTACGACGGAGCAAAAAGGCGACTATATCTATCAAAAAGCGCTGGAGCTGCTGCAAAAATCGGAGGATCGGCGGCCAACGGCATGGGTGTGCTACAACGACGAGTTAGCGGTGCGGCTGATGGACGCTGCTGCCGCGTGCGGCTTACGGATTCCGGAGGATTTGTCCGTCATCGGCTTTGACGATTCCAGCCTGGCGGCGGCCTCGGGCACGAAGCTGACGACGCTGACCCACCCCAAAACGGCGATGGGCGAGCTTGCCGCCCGCCAGCTGATCGGGATGATCGAGCGGGGGGAAACGCCGGGCGATACGGTGTTTGAACCGGAGCTGATTGAACGGGATTCGGTGCTGGAACGAACGGTTTTGAAATAAACTGGAACAAGAGAACGAACGGGAACTAGACAACTTGGCGGTGTCACCGTCCTGCTGAAGTTTGGCGGGCGGTGCCGCTTCGGTTGAAACAGGTGCTTGGTAACTTGTACGTACCTTTTGTTATGTTGGATGACATGGGATAAGGAAAGGGGACGAAGCTTGCGATGTTGGAAGCCTTAAAACAGCAGGTATGGGAAGCCAATTTGGAGCTTCCGAAGTATGGACTGGTCACGTTTACGTGGGGAAACGTCAGCGGGATCGACCGGGAAAGCGGATTGTTTGTCATTAAACCCAGCGGCGTGCCGTATGAGGGATTAAAGCCGGAGCATATGGTCGTGGTCGACCTGGACGGCAACGTGGTGGAAGGGAATCTGCGCCCGTCCTCCGATACGCCAACGCACCGGGTGTTATATCGCGAATTTCCTGACATCGGCGGGGTTGTGCATACGCATTCGCCGTGGGGAACCAGCTGGGCCCAGGCAGGGCGGGCGTTACCGGCGTATGGAACGACGCATGCGGATTATTTTTACGGTGAGATCCCGGTAACGCGGCCGATGACACGAGCCGAAATTGAAGGCGCTTACGAGTTGGAAACAGGCCATGTGATCGTAGAGCGGTTTAAAGAGCTGGGGCTGGATCCGAACCAGGTGCCGGGAGTGCTTGTGCATTCGCACGCGCCGTTTGTCTGGGGCAAGGATGCGCATCATGCGGTCCATAACGCGGTTGTGCTGGAAGAGGTGGCGAAGATCGCCGCCCGGATGGAGCAGATCAATCCGAATACGCCGGCGATGGATCAGGCGCTGTTGGACCGGCATTTTTTGCGGAAGCATGGAGCCAATGCCTATTATGGGCAGAAATAATGGAGAGTAGCAGGGAGGGATCAAGATGAGCAAGGGGAAAAAATACACGATTGGCATCGACTACGGCACGCAGTCCGGCCGCGCCGTGCTGGTGGATTTGTCGGACGGCCGCGAGGTTGCCGACCATGTGACGCCATATCCGCACCATGTCATTGATGAGCGGTTGCCCGGATCTGGGATTAAGCTGGAGCATGATTGGGCTTTGCAGCATCCCGGCGATTATCTGGAGGTGCTGCGGCGCTCGGTGCCTGCGGTGCTCCAGGAATCGGGAATCGATCCGGCGGATGTGATCGGGATTGGCATTGATTTTACCGCCTGCACGATGCTGCCGGTGGATGCGCAAGGCCAGCCGCTGAGCTTCGATCCGGCGCTGGCCGATAACCCGCATAGCTGGGTGAAGCTGTGGAAGCACCATGCGGCTCAGCCGGAGGCAGATAAGATCAACGCGATTGCGGCGGAGCGGGGAGAAGCGTTTTTGGCGCGGTACGGGGGGAAGATCTCGTCCGAATGGATGATTGCGAAGGTATGGCAAATCCTCGATGAAGCGCCGGAGATCTACGAGAAAGCGGATCTATTTCTGGAAGCGACCGACTGGGTCATCGCGCAAATGACCGGCAACATCGTCCGCAACAGCTGTACGGCGGGCTACAAAGCGATTTGGCATAAGCAGGACGGGTATCCGAGTAAGGAGTATTTTAAAGCTCTGGATCCTCGGCTGGAGGATCTGACGGATACAAAACTGCGCGGCGACGTGATTCCGCTGGGGACGAATGCAGGCGGACTGCTGCCGGAGATGGCCGAGATGATGGGCCTGACGCCAGGCATCGCCGTGGCGGTGGGCAACGTGGACGCGCATGCAGCCGTGCCAGCTGTCGGTGTTGTCTCGCCGGGCAAGCTGGTTATGGCGATGGGGACCTCGATTTGCCACATGCTGCTGGGGACGGAAGAAAAGCAGGTTGAAGGCATGTGCGGCGTGGTCGAGGACGGAATCATTCCGGGCTTGTACGGCTATGAAGCCGGGCAGTCGGCTGTGGGGGATATTTTTGAATGGTATGTTGAAGAAGCGTTGCCGGCGTACGTGAAGGAGGCGGCGGAGAAGGAAGGATTGACTGTGCACCAATGGTTGGAGCGGGAAGCCGCTGCGTATCAACCGGGGCAAACGGGCCTGCTCGCGCTCGATTGGTGGAACGGCAACCGGTCTGTGCTGGTGGATACGGATTTGACCGGGATGATCCTGGGGATGACGCTGCTGACCAAACCGCAGGAGATTTATCGGGCATTGCTCGAGGCAACGGCTTTTGGCACGCGCAAAATTATCGACGCGTTTGTTCAAAACGGCGTGCAAGTTGACGCGTTGTATGCCTGCGGCGGATTGCCGCAGAAAAACCGCCTGCTGATGCAGATCTATGCGGATGTGACGAACCGTGAGATTTTTGTGGCAGATTCCAAGCAGACACCGGCCCTCGGCGCGGCGATGTTCGCAGCAGTAGCTGCAGGCGCGGAAGCGGGCGGCTACGATTCGATCCTAGATGCCGCCGTGAAAATGGCCCGCGTCAAAGAGGAAACGTTCAAGCCGATCCCGGCACACGTGGAAGTGTACGAGAAGCTGTATCAGGAATACAGCCAGCTGCACGACTACTTCGGCCGCGGCGAAAACGACGTGATGAAGCGGCTGAAACGAATCAAGCAAGCGGCGGAGTAAGAGTGGGAGTAAGCGGGGCGAAGGAGTGGCTGGCCTGTCAAGGACTGTGCGCCTCGCCCACCTGTTGTTTATGCAGAAGGTAAAGGATCGAATACCCTCTTGCCCTAAGTCCATGGGCGCCGATTCGAGCTGGAATGGGGTGTCATGGGGTGTCGCGAGGAAAGGGATAGGGCAATTTTTTCGCTTTACGGGGAAATGCGGCAAATCGTAGGGTCCTAAAGAAGTTTTCAGAAAATTGCAGGAAGTTGATGGATGGTCAAGGGAGGGGATAACGTGCTGCAAGACAGACAGTTGGAGCAGTTGAAGGTGATTGAACTAGACCGAGGGGTGATCCGGAAGGTTGCTCCTTACTTGCGGGAACAGGGTTATCGCCATGTCCTGCTGGTGGCGGACGATCATACGTATGCGGCGGCGGGAGAGCAGCTCATGGGTTTGCTGGAAGCGGAGGGCGTGAATACGCGCGTTGTCCTCATTCAACCGGACGCGCAAGGCGATGTGGTCGCCGACGAGATCGCGATTGTTCAGCTGTTGCTGGAGATCCGTCCTGACGAGACGGATGTGCTCCTTGCGGTGGGCTCCGGGACGATCCACGACATCGTCCGGTTTGCCGCCCACAAGACCGGCAAGCCGTTTGTGTCGGTGCCGACCGCGCCGTCCGTGGACGGGTTCACCTCTGCAGGCGCGCCGCTGATTGTACACGGGGTCAAAAAGACGGTGCCGGCTGTGCCGCCGGTGGCGATTTTTGCTGACCTCGATATTCTCATGGCGGCCCCGCAGCGGTTGGTTGCTGCGGGCTTTGGCGATATGCTCGGTAAATACACCAGCCTGTTCGACTGGAAGTTCTCCCGTCTGACGGCGGGGGAACCTTATGACGAACAGGCGGCGGCGATTACCGAGCGCGCGCTGCGCAGCTGCGTGTCGCACGCCGAGGCCATCGGCGCGCGCACGGAAGAAGGGATCCGCGCCTTGATGACGGCGCTGATCGAATCGGGCATCGCCATGCTGCTGTTCGGGCAGTCGCACCCCGCCTCCGGCGCAGAGCACCATCTCTCCCATTACTGGGAGATGGAGTACCTGCGCCAGGGTCGGCGAGCGCTGCTGCACGGTGCCAAAGTTGGCGTTGCCTGCGCCGAGATCGCCCGCGTGTACCACGCCGCGGGCGAAGGGATGCTCCCGGGCGCCGAGCCTGCGGCGCTCCGGGAGCACCGGGAGCAGGTCCGCGCCTGGCTGCGGGACCTGCCCGGCGAAGCCGAGCTCCGCGGCCTGCTGCGCAAGGCCGGCGGGCCGTCGACCCTCGCCGAGCTGGGCATCGGCGAGGAGCTGTTCGTGCGCAGCCTGCGCGAAGCCCACCGCGTGCGCGACCGCCGCACGCTGCTGCGGGCGCTCAACGAGGCGGAGCAGGCCTAGCGCGCGAACCCGCCCGCGGCCTCGCCGGGCGTA